>CANGRU010000048.1 GCA_947456315.1 Beijerinckiaceae bacterium
GGTTGCCAGCAAAAGCGTGGAGGCCAGATCATTGGCCAGACCATTGGCCGCTTTGGCAATGAGGTCGGCCGTCGCTGGCGCAATGACGATTAGGTCGGCAGCACGCGACAATTCGATGTGCCCCATATTCGCTTCTTCTGTCAGCGAGAACAGGTCTTCATGGACGGAGGCGCCAGCAAGGCTCGACACTGACAAAGGGGTGACAAATTGTTTGCCTGCCGCCGTCAACACAGGACGCACACTGGCACCGCGCTCACGCAACCGCCGAATAAGATCAAGCGACTTATAAGCGGCAATGCCACCGCCAATGATCAGCAGGATGCGCTTTCCGGTCAGGCTCATCGTCCCGTCCCCTTGTTCATCGCAACCACAGGCCAACCGCCATCAGAATGGCGATAACCCAAAGCGCTGCATGACCTATGCGGGCCCGCTGTGCTTCAGCCCGCCCGATCCGCTCAACTGTTCCGCCAGAGAGATCGATTCCCTCTGCAGCCAGTTTTTCAAGTCGCTCAACCAATCGCTCGCCCCGGATCAGCACATTGGGCAGATCATTGGCAAAGCGTGCGAGAGAGGAGAGGTTGCGTCCAAAATCTTCAATCTTGCCGCGAGGCCCCAGATTTTCTTCGATCCAGGAGCGCACGACGGGTTCGGCTGTCGACCAAAGATCCAATTTCGGATCAAGCGTACGACCAACGCCTTCGACAACAACCATCGTCTTTTGCAGCATCACAAGTTCGGTGCGCGTTTTCATTTCGAAAATGGCGGTGATCTCGAACAGAAGCGTCAAAAGCTTGGCCATGGAAATCTGATCAGCCGTGCGTGAATGAATGGGCTCGCCAATCGCACGCACAGCCTGGGCAAAATCGTCAATATCAAATGTCTCTGGCACATAACCGGCTTCGAAATGCACTTCGGCCACACGTCTGTAATTGCGCGTGATGAAGCCATAAAGAATCTCGGCCAGAAAGCGACGCTCTTTGTGACCCAGTCGGCCTGTGATGCCGAAGTCCACGGCAACCAAGCGACCCTGCGGGTCCATAAATAGATTGCCCTGATGCATGTCGGCATGAAAGAAGCCGTCACGCAAAGCATGGCGCAAAAAAGATTGGATGACGGTGCTTCCCAAGAGCGGCAAGTCATGCCCCGCACGCCGCAAAGCCTCGAGATCAGTCAGCGGGATTCCATCTACCCATTCAAGGGTCAAAACTTCCTTGGTGGTGCGATCCCAATCAACGGAAGGAATTCGGAAGTCTGGATCAGCGGCAACATTTTCTGCAAATTCGGATGCGGCTGCCGCCTCAAGCCTGAAATCCATTTCCATACGCACGGAACGCGCCAAAGTGTCGACCACCTCAACAGGGCGCAAGCGATGTGCATCCGGAAAATGTTCTTCAGCAAATCGGGCGGCCGCATACATGTCCGACAAATCACGCGCAAAGCGTGTTTGCACACCCGGACGCAACACTTTCACAGCCACATCGCGTTCACCGTGAATATCTTTGACGCGAGCACGATGAACCTGGGCAATAGAGGCCGCCGCAACAGCTGGCCCGAATTCGACATAAACGTCTTTTAAAGGGCGCCCGAAAGCCGCCGCTACTTGCGCTTCTGCAATGGCTTGCGGAAAAGGCTCCATGCGATCTTGCAAAAATTCAAGATCACGCACCACCGCTGGCCCAACAACATCAGGCCGCGTCGCCAAAAATTGCCCGAGTTTCACATAGGATGGGCCCAATCGACTGATAGCAATTGCCAAGCGAGCGGACTGCGCTTCAGCGCCCCGACGCGCGATCAGGCGCGCGAGCGCCAAAGGCAAACGTGCAGTCGGCGGCAACATGACGGGATCGACGTTTGAAAAAACGCCTTCGCGCGCCAACACGAAGCCTGCGCGACCGAGCCGCCAAAGATGACCTATTGTGCTGAACAAGGCCATATTTACAGCTTCCAACCCGAATGAATGGCTACAACGCCACCGGTCAGTCGCGTGTAAGACGCCCTTTGGAATCCGGCCTCTTCGATCATGTCACGAAAAACTTCAGGGTGCGGGAACTTACGGATCGACTCGACAAGATAACGATAGGGATGCCCATCACCTGTAACGGCTTTGCCAATCGCAGGAATCGCCGTGAAGGAATAGGCATCATAAATTTTATCAAGGCCGGGAATATCGACAGCCGAAAACTCAAGGCACAGAAAACGGCCGCCGCGCTTCAACACACGATAGGCTTCAGCCAGTGCAAGATCGATGCGCGGAACATTGCGGATACCAAAAGCGATGGTATAGGCGTCGAATGTTTTGTCTGGCAGCGGCAATTTTTCTGCATTGGCTTCGACAAAGGTAAGTTTGCCAGCAATGTCGCGTTGCGCGGCGCGCTCTTCACCCACACGCAACATCTCTCCGTTGATGTCGAGAATCGTGACATCCGTCTCAGGGCCACCTGCATCAGCAATGCGGAAGGCCACATCACCCGTACCGCCCGCAACATCAAGATGACGGAAGGGCCGATTGCGGGGCGGCTTGACCATTGAGACCAGCACGTCCTTCCAAGCCCGATGCAGGCCCGCGGACATGAAATCATTCATCAAGTCATAGCGATCGGCGACCTTGTGGAACACATCGTCCACCAAGGCCTGCTTCTGGCCAAGACGCACAGTGGAGAAACCGAAATGGGTCTCCTCGTCGGGACGCGGGGCGGAAGAAGATGCGTGATCCATGACTGTCTCCAAAGCGGGCGGGACCATAGCGCGACATCTGCGAATTGGCCATGTAGGATTATCATCTGAGATCAAAGCCAAAGAGCGCTGGACCTGCCATGCCCGAACTGCCCGAGGTAGAGACTGTCCGCCGGGGACTTGAGCCCGCCATGGTGGGTCAAAAGATCAAAAAAGTGGAACAGCGCCGGCCGGACCTCCGTTTTCCGCTACCAGAGCGCTTTCCTGAGCGGCTGACCGGACGCACCATCACCGGGCTTTCACGCCGGGCCAAATATCTTCTGGCTCACCTTGATGATGACACGGCGCTGGTCTGCCATTTGGGGATGAGTGGCTCCTTCCGCGTCGAGGAGGGCTCCAAGAGCCTCCAGCCGGGGGAATTCCACCATGAACGGTCAAAAGCACTGGCCCATGACCATATCGTGCTCCACCTCTCCAGCGGCGCCCGGGTCACCTATAATGACCCCCGCCGCTTCGGCTTTATGGACCTGATCCCGCAGGCGGCCCTCTCCGAACACCCGTTTTTTCGCGATCTTGGCCTCGAACCACTGGGCAACGAGCTCGATGGATCGCGTCTCGCCAGCCTGTTCAAGGGCCGTAAGGCCCCTCTGAAGGCAGCCTTGCTCGACCAGCGCCTGATTGCCGGGCTTGGCAATATTTACGTCTGCGAATCCCTACACCGCTCTGGGCTGTCACCCAAACGGGCCGCGGGAACCCTCGCCCGCAAGTCGGGTGCACCAACCCCGGGAGCCGAGCGGCTGGCCACCAATATCCGCTTGGTCCTGCAGGATGCCGTCCGGGCGGGGGGCTCGTCCTTACGCGACCATCGCCAGACCGACGGGTCGTTGGGCTATTTCCAGCACAATTTCCGGGTCTATGACCAAGAGGGGGAGCCCTGCCCGACGAGCGGGTGCGACGGCACAGTCCGCCGGATTGTGCAAAGTGGGCGCTCGACCTTCTACTGCCCGAAATGCCAGAAATGAGATAAGACAAACACAACGAGCCGGAAAACCGGCCGAAAAGAAAAGGGAGGAATTGGATGAAGCTGACATCACTGGTCTCGCTGGCAGCCCTGCTCGCAGCCTCAACCGCGCAAGCCGACAGCGTCTCGGATTTTTATCATGGCAAGACCGTTAACGTGCTGATCGGTGTCGCTGTGGGTGGCGAATATGATCTGCATGCACGGCTCGTCTCCCGTTATCTCGGCAAATATATTCCCGGCAACCCCGCTGTCGTGCCCCAAAACATGACCGGTGCCGGCGGATTGAAAATGGCGAACTATCTGTATGAAGTCGCCGCCCGGGACGGCACCAATATCGGCATGATCGCCAATACATTTCCGGCCATGCAGGCTGCAGGTGTGGAGGGCGTCATGTTCGATGCCAACCAATTCCAATGGATTGGGTCGATCTGCCCGACTGTGGAGACGATGACCGTCTGGAAAACCACTGGCGTAAAATCCATTGAAGATGCGCGCAACAAAGAAGTGATTGCAGGTGCCACAGGCCGCGGCGCCATCACCTATATGTTCCCCGCCATGCTGAATGAATTTGCCGGAACCAAATTCAAAATCGTTACCGGCTATCCGGGTGGCAATGACGTCAATCTGGCGATGGAGCGCGGTGAAGTTGGTGCGCGTAACAATACCTGGTCAAGCTGGAAGGTGACCAAGCCGAATTGGCTCGCCAATAAAGACATTACCGTCATCGTTCAGGCTGGTCCAAAAGCTCCCGATCTGCCAGGTGTGCCATCAATCGAGGATGTCATCCCTGATGCAGACAATCGCAAGATTGTGGAGCTGCTCGTATCCGGGACGCTGCTTGGACGCCCGTTGGCGACAACGCCTGGCGTTCCGGCCGAGCGCGTGAAAGCCCTGCGCGATGCATTTGATGCTGTCATGAAAGACCCTGACTTCCTGAAAGAAGTAGGAGCGGCCAATATTGAAGTCGATCCTGTCCGTGGTGTTGCGATGCAGGAGGTCGTCAAGAAAGTCTTGGCAACGCCAAAACATCTGGCTGAAAAAGCCCGCGACCTGATCGAATGAAAATAAGGGCGGGTTCAACCCGCCCTTTTTATTTGCCGGTCTTCACGCGTGTCCATTCACGCGTCACCAAACGCTGCGTTGTGGCATCATAAGGCGTGATGGTGAACAGCCGCGCCATGGTGGCTTCATCGGGATAAATGGCAGGATTTTCGAGCACGCTCTTTTCAACAAAGGGCTTTGAAGCAATCACACCATTGGCATAATTGGTAATGCTGCTGTTGCGCGCCGCCACCTGCGGACGCAGCATGAAATCAATAAAGGCGTAAGCCTCTGAAACATGCGGTGCATCTTTCGGAATGGCGAAAGCATCAAAGGTCATCAGCGTGCCTTCTTTCGGAATCGTATAATTGATTTTGATTCCGTTTTTGGCATCCTCAGCCCGTGTGCGTGCCTGGAATGTATCCCCTGCCCAACCAATCGCCAGACAGATATCCCCATTGGCCAGCGCATTGATATATTCGGAGGAGTGGAACTTTTTCACGTAAGGGCGGACTTGCGCAATCAGTGCCGCTGCTTTGCGAATATCGTCCGGTTTTTTGGAATCCGGATCGAGGCCGAGATAACGCAACGCCACCGAGATCAGATCTTCCGGGCTATCGAGGAAATAAACCCCGCAATCAGAAATTTTCTTGATCAATTCCGGCTTGAAAACAATGTCCCAACTGTCCACGGGCATCGTGCCAAGACGCTGCGTTATTTTATCGATATTGTAGGACAGGCCTGTCGTGTACCACATATATGTGACGGCATATTTGTTGCCGGGATCATAAACAGCCAGCCGCGCAGCCACCTCTTGCCAGATACCTTTGGCATTTGGAAGTTTATGCACATCGAGCGGTTGAAAAATCCCTGCCTGAATCTGGCGCTGCAGAAATGTGCCCGACGGAACGACAATATCGTAACCCGTATTGCCAGCCAACAATTTGGCTTCCAGCATTTCGTTTGAATCATATGTGTCATAGACAATTTTTATGCCCGTCTCGCGGGTGAATTCCTCAAGCAGTTTTGTGTCGATATAATCCGTCCAATTATAGACGTTGAGAACACGCTCCTGCGCAAATGCTGGTGAGACAAACAGGCCAAGCCCCACGAGACAAAATCCGAACATGCGCTTCAACATAACGCTTTCCTCACGACCTGCCGATGGCCCGCGCCAAACGCGTCAGTCCTTCGTCCAATGTTGAGTCTTTTTTTGCAAAACAAAGCCGAATGACATTTTTCACGGGGTTATCTGCATAAAATGCTGAAACAGGAATCGCAGCTACTTTGTGCTCCGTGACAAGCCGCTTGCAAAAAGCAAAATCATCTGTCTCGCCAAGAGCTGAAATATCAATGTTCAAAAAATAAGTGCCTTGGCTTGGAATCACATCAAAGCCCAATGTGCGCAGACCATCGGTCAAGCGATCACGACTTTTTTGAAATCCTGCCCGCATGTCAGCAAAATAAGCCGTGTCTTTCATCAGGCCATAAGCCACGGCTGTCTGCAGGTTGGGCGGTGTCGTGAACGTTAAAAACTGATGCGCTTTGGAAACAACACGCAGCAAGTCAGGTGCAGCGACAACCAAACCAATTTTCCACCCCGTAAGAGAGAAAATTTTTCCGGCAGATCCGATCTTGATGGTGCGCTCCCGCATGCCCGGGATCGACATCAGTGGGACGTGCTGATGATCATCAAACACAATATGTTCCCAAACCTCGTCGCTGATACAGATCGCATCAAATTTGACGCAATAGCTTGCCAACATATCCAGAAGGTGACGCGGCAAGACCGTGCCTGTGGGGTTGAGCGGCGTGTTGATCAAGACGGCTTTGGTCTTCGGACTGAAGACAGCGTCGAGATCTTCTTGCGTAAAATGCCAATGCGGCGGTTTCAATGTGACAAGCTTGGGTATACCGCCGGCCAGTTTCACCATCGGCAAATAGGAATCATAAACCGGCTGGAAGAGCACAACTTCATCACCCGGACAGACCGTCGCCAGAATGGCTGCTGTAAGCGCTTCGGTTGCGCCAGATGTCACCATGGTCTCGCGCTGGGCATCAATGGAAAGACCGTGGAAGCGTCCGTAATGAGCGGCAATCGCCTCACGCAGTTCGGGAATGCCCATCATCGATGGATATTGATTGTAACCCGATATTGAGGCTTCAGCCGCTTTGCGACGAACATCTTCAGGTCCCGGATCGTCCGGAAAACCTTGACCAAGATTAATCGCCTCATGCTCACGCGCCAGCGACGACATCATTTCAAAAATGGTGGTTGGAAGGTCAGCAAAGAGCGGGTTCATCGGCCTCGTGCGGTCCTCAAAATACCTGACGTGCCTAACTTCCTAGCATGGGTTTCGGCTGGCTAGAAGATCATCTTCCCTACGCAATTTCCGGTCAGCGTGGCGCGCGCTTGGCCAGAATACGCTGCAACGTGCGTCGGTGCATATTGAGGCGTCGTGCTGTCTCAGAGACATTGCGTCCGCACAATTCATAAATGCGCTGGATGTGCTCCCAGCGCACGCGATCGGCCGACATCGGATTTTCAGGCAATTCCGACTTGTCATGCTTGATAGCCATCAAAGCATTGTAAATTTCATCCGCATCTGCGGGCTTGGCGAGATAGTCAAAAGCGCCAAGCTTCACAGCCGTAACGGCGGTGGCGATATTGCCATAGCCCGTGAGAATAATGCCGCGTGAATCGGGTCGCAGGGCCTTGAGCTCGGAAATAACATCGAGCCCGTTCCCATCGCCCAATCGCATGTCGATGATAGCAAAGGCGGGCGCGGATGTGCGAATGGCTGCAAGACCTTCTGCCACGGACTCCGCTGGCGTGACCTGAAAGCCCCGCGTTTCCATCGCGCGAGACAGGCGCGTCAAAAAAGGCCGGTCGTCGTCGGCAATCAGCAATGTCTTGTCTTCGAGGCCAGAGACGCCACTCGGATTTTCGGCGAGTTTCGAGCTATCCATCATGTTTCCATCCTCGGTTTCCCTTGGATATAGGCCTGTATCGCGGCGTTTCCATCCTCCGGCCCATCTTGTGAGCGCGTGGGCTCAAACAGACTGCGTGGCCAGGCAACCGAAATGCGCGCACCCGACTGGGGCTGGGGCCTGTTGGAGACAACAACACTGGCGCCTGAACGCTCGAGCAGCGTTTTTGCAATAAAGAGCCCGAGGCCCAACCCGCCCTCGTCCGACTTGGCCCGACGATCCAGACCTTTTGTCGAAATATAAGGATCACCCAAGCGCGACAGGACTTCAGGCTGAAAACCGGGGCCGTCATCTTCAATCGTCAATCGCACCTGGGCCGCGCCCCAGCGAATATGAATGCCAACATAGGAGCCGGCAAAATCGATGGCGTTTTCGACAAGATTGCCAAGGCCGTACAGAATGCCCGGGTTGCGCTGGCAGACGGGCTCAGGACCATCGCCTGACTTTTCTGTCACAATTTTAACGCCAAAATCCCGTTGCGGTGCAATGACTTCTTCAACCAGCACCGAGATTGTCATGCGGTCAAGCATGGTGCCCGTGTCGTTCCCCAATGATGCCAATTTGCCAAGAATGGTCCGGCATCGCTGAACCTCCTGTGCGAGCAAAGCGACATCGGCAGCCGCCTCGCTTTCATCTGGCAAAAGTTTGGCGAGATCCTTCACGACCAAGGTGATGGTGGCGAGCGGCGTGCCGAGTTCATGGGCGGCTGCAGCTGCAAGCCCATCAAGCTGGGTGAGATGCTGTTCGCGAGCCAGAACAAGTTCGGTGGCCGCCAGTGCATCCGATAGGCGACGCGCTTCATCGGCAACCCGAGCGGCATAAATCCCGATAAATGCCGTGCCCAAAACAATGGCGATCCAAATGCCCGCCATATACAGGCCCGGCAGCGCCATGGGTTCACCCAGCCGCCAGGGCAGGGGATAGTGAAACAGGGTCAGGAAGCTCGCCATAGCGACAACCAATGCACCCAGCAAAAGTGTCGCGGCGCCGTTGAGCGAAACAGCCGCAATCATGACCGGCGCCAGAAACAGCATGGCAAAAGGATTTTGCAGGCCGCCCGTCAAAAACAACAGGCCGGAAAGCTGCA
>CANGRU010000049.1 GCA_947456315.1 Beijerinckiaceae bacterium
ACGCCCCGGCTTGTCGAAACGTCCCGCGCGTCCTGTCACCTGCTGCAGCAATTGAAAGGTGCGTTCCGCCGCTCGCGGATCGCCATTCGACAGGCCGACGTCGGCATCCACCACGCCGACCAATGTCATCAGCGGAAAATTATGCCCTTTGGCGACAAGCTGTGTGCCAATGACAATATCGCAAGCACCATTGGCAACAGCATCAAGCTCGGTGCGCATACGCTCGGTGCCACCGGGGAAGTCGGACGAGAGTGTGAGCACGCGGGCATCAGGAAAAAGCGCGCTCGCTTCTTCCGCCAAACGCTCGACACCGGGGCCGCAGGCGGTGAGTGAATCCACCGCCTCGCATTTGGGACATACGTCAGGACGCCGCTCGATATGTCCGCAATGGTGGCACACCAGCGCTTTGCGGAAACGATGCTCGACCAGCCAGGCTGTGCAATCAGGACATTGAAAGCGATGCCCGCAATCACGGCATAAAGTGAGTGGCGCATAGCCACGACGATTCAGGAAGAGCAAAGCCTGTTCGCCGCGCGCAACCGTCTCTTGCACGGCTTCCACCAAACGCGGCGCAATCCATTTGCCGCGCGTGGGTGCGCTGGTGCGCAAATCAATGCAGGCGATCTCGGGCATGGAGCGCCCGCCAAAGCGCGAGTCCAGTTTCAGATATTTGTAGCGGCCTTGCTGCGCATTGACGCGCGTTTCAATCGAAGGTGTGGCGGAAGCCAGAATGACGGCCGCTTTTTCAATGCGCCCGCGCACCACCGCCATATCGCGTGCATGATAGGAAACGCCATCATCCTGCTTATAGGCGGCTTCATGTTCTTCATCGACGATGATGGCGCCCAATTGCTCAAAGGGGAGAAACAAGGCTGAGCGCGCACCCGCGACCACGCGCACGCTGCCATCTGCCACGCCCGTCCAGATGCGTGAACGTTTGCGCGACGCCACGCCCGAATGCCATTCGGCGGGGCGCACACCAAAGCGTGCGGCAAAGCGATCGAGAAATTGGGCCGTGAGCGCAATTTCAGGCATAAGAATCAGCGCTTGGCGTCCGCTCTCCAAAGCTGCCGCCACCGCTTCGAAATAGACTTCCGTCTTGCCGGAGCCGGTCACGCCTTCGAGCAGAGTGACGGAAAACGCCTGTGCCGCAACGCTGGCGCGCAAGTCCTCTGCGGCGGCGCGCTGGTTGTCTTCAAGCTCGACTTGTGTGTGGGCAGCATCGGGCAAAAGCGCGACGGGCTCGGGCGGCAGCGAAAGTGCTTCCAGCGTGCCTTCATCGATCAGCGTGTCGATGACGCTGACCGAACAGGCCGCCAGTTCTGCCAGTGCCGATTTGGAACGCGCAAATCCGTCTTCTGCGGCTGCAATGACGCGTGCGCGGGCAGGCGTCATGCGGGTGGGGCGCGCATCTGTTAGCCGCACACCGATGCGCACAGGTTCTGGGCCGGCTGCATCGGGGGCGCGTATACCCATGCGCAAAACCATGCCGCGCGGCGCCAGTGTCCAATTGGCGACCCAGTCGACGAATTGTCGCAAAGGCTCGCGCAGACGCGGCAGATCGCGCTTGTCGATGATCGATTTGAGATTGCCGCCGCCCGCTTCGCGCAGCGCCCAGACAACGCCTGTCACTTCGCGCGTGCCCAGCGGCACGGTCACGAAATCTCCGGGTGCAAGAGCAAGCCCGGCGGGAATTTTGTAGGAATAGGCCGTGTCGACCGCGACGGGGGTGAGCACGTCGGCGACCGAAGCGCCTTTTTGCACAGCGTCCGTCATCGCCGCAGGACTAGCAGAAAAAGCCCTGCGGCGGCGAGGATTACTTGAGGCTGAGGATCTGGTTCACCTTGGCCAATTGGGCAGGTGTGACGTCTGCCACCACAGCGAGGGCGCGCTTGCGGGTCTTTTCAGCATCTTCGAAGTCGATGTAGCGCTGTGTGCGTTCACCCTCGGCCACGACTTCGGGGTCGGTCAGTGCCTTGCGCACGGCTTCCTGCATGAATGTCAGGCGTGATGCGTTCATATTTGGCGGCACGACAAGAATACGACCGAGATCTTCGATATTGGCACGGAAATCGAAGAGCCATGCCTGTTCGGCATCGAGTTTGGCGGCTTCGAAAATCGTTGGTGTATCGGGGAAGAAGCGCGAACGCTTGCGTGCCATTGAGGCGACCGCGCGGTTCTGGCCCGACTTGACGTAATTATTGGCCGATGTGTCGGAGACATAGATCGAATCCATCTCGTCCTTGGTCACGGCCAGCGCCGCCTGATTGGACCCGCCATAGCCCATCACGACTTTGCACTTCATCTTCAGCGCTTCGCAGGTGAAGGCCGCGCCATCGGCCAGACCATCAATCGGGCCGGTGGCCGACCACATGATCTCGCGGTTGAGCGCCAGCGCATCTTGCGGGGTTTTGATGGGTGATTTGGGCGACACCAGCCAGACCCAGGGCGAAGCCGAGACGGTGCCCAGATGGCCAAGCTTGGCCAGATCATAGCGCACGCCTGTCGAGCTCATGATTTGCGACAGCGCCGCGCCCGCACCATTGACGATCATCATGTGCAGTCCATCGGGCGGCGCCACGCTCGTTGCATTGAGTGCGGTAATGCCGCCAGCGCCGGGCTGGTTTTCGACAATAATATTGGCGCCCAATTGTTTGCCGATATGCGGGGCAATCATGCGGGCATAGACGTCATAGCCGCCACCCGGGCCATAGCCCACGGCAATGCGCACATTCTTGCCTTTGAAAAAGGCCGCTTCGGCTTCTGGTGTCTGCGCCTGCGCACAGCTGGCAGCAAGGGTTGTGGTCATGGCAACAGCGCCCATCAGGCGCGCCCAAGGCAGCAGCATCGTTTCCTCCCGTCTTATTTTTATACCCCCACGATAGGAGCAAACGGGGCGGAACTACAAGGCCTTGAGTGCGGAAAGAAGACCCTCGAAATCAGGGGTCGGGGCGACCGCAATCCGGCTTGCTCCAGCGAGCTCCTGGGCGGCGCGCGGCGAGATGGCGAGCTGCACGGGCTCTAGCGCTTGTGCCTCAAGGCCGGCGGCTCGTGCCAAAGCGCGGTAAAGCGCCGCGCTGCGGGTGGAGAAATGCAAAACAGCGTCAATCCCGCCGCTCACCAAGGCTGTGCGCGCGGCTTGGGGCAGGTGCACCACTTGCCGTGTTTCGTAAACGATCCAAGGCGTCACGCGATGGCCTTGCGCATTGAGCAGAGTTTCAAGCTCGGGCCGGCGCTCGCGTCCTGCCAGATAGAGAAAATGTTCGGCACCTGTGCCCATACGCTCAGCCAGAGCTGTGCCGTCTGGCGCGCTCGTGCGCAGATGTGCAAAGCCCGCACGGCGTGCCGCTTCTGCTGTGCGCTCACCCACAAGATGGAGCGGCAGACCACGCAGGGCCTGAAATTGTTCGGGTGCATCGAAGGCATGCGCACTGGTGGCGAGCAGGCCGGAGACATCGCCGTGCGGCTGATGTTCGCCTGTGGGCGCAATCTCGAAAAGCGGCGCGACAATGCAGGAATGGCCGAGCGCAGACAGTTTTTCTGCACTCAGTCTTGCATCCGCCTCGGGCCGTGTGAGGAGGATGCGCATCGCCTTAGTGGGTCAGAATATCGGCGGGCGCGCGTGCCAGAAGATCTTGGCCTGCTTGCACGCCAAGACGTTCCGCATCAGCAATATTGCCGCTGATCTGCGTCTCGTAATGTTCCGAACCATCGGTGCGCATGATCAGGCCGCGGAAGGACACGTCATGTCCGCTGACGCGCGCAAGACCGGCAATCGGCGTGCGGCAAGACCCGTCCAGCACGCGCAAGAAGGCGCGCTCCAGTGTCAGCGCATAGCCGGTGTCGGCGTGCAGGATCGCACCGAGTTTGACACGCGTCTCATGATCATCGGTGCGCACGGTGATGCCAATCGCGCCTTGCCCAACAGCAGGCAGGAAGATGCCATCATCAAGAATTTCAGTGACATGTTGCGTCAGGTTGAGACGCTTCAATCCTGCGAGCGCGAGCAATGTCGCGTCACATTCACCGCTCTGTAATTTGGAGAGGCGCGTTTGCACATTGCCGCGCAACAGGCCAACCCGCAGGTCGGGGCGCAATTTGCGCACCAAGGCTTGGCGGCGCAACGAGGCTGTGCCGACCAAAGCACCGGCGGGCAGGTCCATCAGGCTTTTGGCGCGCAGCGAAATGAACGCATCGCGCACATCTTCGCGCGGCAGAAAACCGCCGATCTCGAGCCCGTCCGGCAGGACCGTCGGCAGATCTTTGGAGGAGTGGACGGCGATATCGATGGAGCCATCGAGCTGGGCGAGGTCGATCTCTTTGGTGAACAACCCCTTGCCACCAGCTTCCGACAGCGGCCGGTCAAGAATCTGGTCGCCCATGACCTTGATGATGACGATGTCGATACGGTCTTCCGGAATGCCATGTGCGGCGGCCAGAAGACTGCGTGTTTCGTGAGCCTGGGCCAGCGCGAGCGGAGAGCCCCGCGTGCCAATCCTCATCCAGGCCTGCCCCATTTCGTTCCCCAGACAGTTGCAACTCGTTTGAGGCGGACTATAGGGTGTCGCGCAGGGCTGCGAAAGAGTGACCCCAACAGAATCAATGGGCCGATGCGCGTACTTGGAATTGAAACCACCTGTGACGAGACCGCTGCGGCGGTCGTGAGCCTCTCGAGCAGGGGCGGCGGGGATATTCTGTCCAACGAAGTGATGAGCCAGATCGCCCAGCACGCGGCCTATGGCGGCGTGGTGCCCGAGATTGCCGCGCGTGCCCATGTCGATGTGCTGGATCGCTTGGTCGAGCGCGCATTGGCCACAGCGGGCTGCACCATTCACGATCTGGATGGCATTGCCGCGGCCGCGGGGCCGGGGTTGATCGGCGGCGTCATTGTCGGCCTGACCTTCGGCAAGGCTTTGGCGCTGGCCGCTGACAAGCCCTTCATCGCGGTCAATCATCTGGAAGCCCATGCGCTGACCGCGCGGCTGACGGATGGAATCGAGTTCCCCTATCTGCTGCTGCTGGTCTCTGGCGGGCATACGCAGCTCATCGCAGTGCGTGGCGTGGGTGATTACAAGCGCTTGGGCACAACCATCGACGATGCTCTGGGCGAGGCCTTTGATAAAGTCGCCAAAATGCTGGGGCTTCCTTATCCCGGCGGGCCGCAAGTCGAGAAGGCAGCGATGACCGGCGATCCGCAGCGCTTTGATTTTCCGCGCCCCATGTTGCGCCGTCCGGGGGCTGATTTCTCGCTGTCTGGATTGAAGACGGCTGTGCGTCTGGAAGCAGAGCGCATCGCGCCGCTGCGGCCACAAGACATCCCCGATATTTGCGCGTCCTTTCAGGCAGCCGTCGTCGATGTCATTATTGATCGCATCCGCCATGCGCTGCGCGCCTTCCGGCAAGACAATGGCGATCCCTCGGCGCTGGTTGTGGCCGGTGGCGTGGCGGCCAATGGCGCCATTCGTCGCTCATTGACGCGTTTT
This sequence comes from Beijerinckiaceae bacterium, assembly GCA_947456315.1. Lineage (GTDB taxonomy): Bacteria > Pseudomonadota > Alphaproteobacteria > Rhizobiales > Beijerinckiaceae > Terripilifer. The sequence goes on from CANGRU010000049.1 coordinate 5,484, forward strand.
TGTGGCGAGAGCGGCTTGCATCTGGTTTTGCCACCGCCCGCTCTTTGCACGGATAATGGCGCGATGATTGCCTGGGCGGGACTGGAGCGTTTGCGCCGTGGCATGACTGACGGGCTCGATTTCGCAGCCCGCCCCCGCTGGCCGCTCGATCTCGAGGCCGAACGCGTCAACAACGGCAAGGCTTGAGACAAGATGCGCGCAGACATCAGCAAGATTGCAGTGCTTGGTGCAGGGGCTTGGGGCACAGCGCTCGCCAATGCGGCGGCGCGTCCGGGTCGTGACGTGATCCTCTGGGCGCGCGATCGCCAGCATGTTGCCGAACTCGTGCAGGCGCGTGAAAACAGACGCCGTTTGCCCGGCGTCAAATTGGCAGAAGGCGTTGTGCCGCAGTCGGAACTGTCATCCATTGCCGATGCCGATCTTGTGCTGTGCGTTGTGCCGGCGCAAGCTTTGCGTGGCATGGCCGAGCAGGTGAAGGACGTCATCCGCGCCGATGCGCCTTTTGTTATTTGCGCCAAGGGCATTGAACGCGGCACCAATCTTTTGCTGAGCGATGTGGTCGCGCAGGTTTTGCCCGGACAACCCGTTGCCATTCTGTCAGGCCCCAGTTTTGCCGATGATGTCGCGCGTGGTTTGCCAACAGCGGTGACTGTGGCAGCAAAAGATGAACCGCTGGCGCGGGCCTTGGCCTCCGCACTGGGCACGCCAACTTTGCGGCTTTATCATTCGACCGATGTGCTGGGTGTCGAGATTGGCGGCGCCACGAAAAATGTCTTGGCCATTGCCTGCGGCATAGCGGCCGGACGCGGTCTGGGGGCGAGCGCGGGCGCTGCTCTGATCGCACGCGGCTTTGCGGAATTGTCGCGCTTTGCAGCATCGCGTGGCGCGCGTCCTGAAACGCTGATGGGCCTCTCTGGTCTGGGTGATCTCGTGCTCACCTGTTCCTCCGCGCAATCGCGCAATTTCTCCTATGGTTTTGCTTTGGGGCGCGGCAAAGAACTGCCGGAAAAGCTCGCTGAAGGCGCGGCCACCGCGCCCGTCCTGCTCGATATGGCGCGCACAAGTGGCGTCGACATGCCGATTGCTTGCGCTGTGGCAGAGATCCTGAGCGGGCGTCTCACCGTAGATCAGGCAATCGGCATTTTATTGGCCCGTCCGCAAAAAGCGGAAGGCTAGTTTTCTGACAGGGGCATGGGACATGGCGCATTGGTTGGTCAAAAGCGAACCGTTCAAATGGTCATGGGATGATCAGGTGAAGGCTGGCGCCAAAGGCACGCATTGGAATGGCGTGCGCAACCATCTGGCCAAAAACCATCTCATTGCGATGAAGAAAGGCGATCACGCTTTTTTCTATCATTCGAACGAAGGCAAAGAGATTGTCGGCATTGTCGAAGTGATCAAGGAACATTATCCCGACCCTGAGGACGAGAGCGGCAAATTTGTCATGGTCGATTTCAAAGCGGTGAAGCCGCTGAAAGTGCCTGTGACACTGGCGCAAGTGAAAGCCACGCCGGCTTTGTCCAAAATGTCGCTTGTCACATCCATGCGTCTGTCGGTGCAGCCTGTGACCGATGCGGAATGGAAACTCGTCTGCAAAATGGGCGGCGTCTGAGCCACGTCATTCCACCGTCATTGCAAGAAGACGAGAGCGACGCGGCAATCCATAGCGCGAGCTCACATAGGTTGGCGCACTGGATTGCTTCGCTTCGCTCGCAATGACGGGGCTCTTGTCGCTCGATCTTTCATTATCCCACAATATCAATCAGCGCAGGAATCAGCGGCTCATCGGCTGGTGGCATCGGATATTGGCGCAGCTCATTCGGGCGCACCCATTTGAGGGCTTGTCCTTCGCGCGATGTCACGAGGCCTTCCCAGCGCCGGCATATATAAAGCGGCATCATCAGGTGAAAATCGGGATAGGCGTAGCTCGCAAAGGTGAGGGGCGCGAGGCAGGCTTCTTTCACATGAATGCCCAGCTCCTCATGCAATTCACGGATCAGCGCCTGTTCGGGCCGCTCATGCGGATCGATCTTGCCGCCGGGGAACTCCCACAGGCCCGCAAGCGCTTTGCCCTCCGGGCGCTGCGCGATCAGCACCCGATTGTCCGAATCAACCAGAGCGGCGGCGACGACGAGCAGCAGTTTCAAAGGCAACCTCGCGGGCAGGAAAAGGGGTCTATCTTCCGCTAGACGCTCCGACCAAGCCACGCAAGCGGCAGGGTTTTTGTGTGCAGCGCAGCAAAAAACGGGGCCGAACGTCTCATTCGCGCCCATTTTGGGCAAATCAGCCTTCCTGTGGATAGCCGGGCCGGCGACAGGCAATTGCCGTCTTGTCATCCAAAAGCCTGACCTTCGCACCGCCAGATGCGGTTGCGTGGGCGGTGCCCTTGTGTTACCTGACCCCCGTCTTCGGGACGCCTTAAAGCGGTCCCGTTCCCTGACAAGCTTGTTGCATGTGGTTCCGCGGCCTTGGTCGCGATCAGGATCATTGAGGCAAGCTGTGCCTGACGCCAGCTCCAGAAGGCTTTTTGCGTGGCTAAAGAGGAAACTATCGTGACGGGAATGGCGGGGCGTTATGCCTCCGCACTTTTCGCTTTGGCGCAGGAACAGGGTGCAACCGATCAGGTTGCAGCTGACCTTGCGCGTTTTTCAGCTTTGATGGCTGAAAGTGCCGATCTCACCAATCTCGTGCGCAGTCCTGTGTTCACGGCTGAGGAACAGGTCAAGGCGCTCACCGCCTTGCTCGCCAAGGTCGGCATTGCCGGTCTGACGGCGAAATTCCTGAAACTCGTCGCCACCAAGCGCCGTCTTTTTGCAGTTCCCACAATGATTGCCGATTTCGGCAAGCTCCATGATGCCGCCCGCGGCGTCTCGCGTGCTGATGTCACTGTGGCAGAGCCGCTGTCTCCCGCCCATCTCGAGCAGCTGCGCAAAGCGCTGGCTGATGTGGCTGGTTCGTCTTCCGTCGATGTGAATGTGAAGGTTGATCCTTCGATCATCGGCGGCCTCATCGTCAAGCTCGGGTCTCGCATGGTCGATGGCTCGCTCAAGACCAAACTCAATTCGATCCGCACACGCATGAAAGAGGTCGGCTGATGGATATCCGCGCCGCTGAAATTTCCGCGATTCTGAAGAACGAAATCGCGAACTTCGGTAACG
>CANGRU010000050.1 GCA_947456315.1 Beijerinckiaceae bacterium
CATCGACGCTGTGTGGTCGAATGTCTCGATGACCGAGCTGTGCACCGTCATTGGCAATCCTGCCGATGCCAGCGTCTCGACAGTCGAACATCTGCTCGCCGCTTTGTCCGCTATGGGCGTCGACAATTGCATGGTCGAGATCGACGGGCCGGAAGTGCCGATTCTGGACGGCTCTTCGGCTGACTTTGTGGCGGCTATTCGCTCGGTCGGCATTGAAGAACTCTCTGCCCCGCGCCGCTATCTGAAAGTTCTCAAGACTGTGCGTGTGGAAAATGGCCGCGCCTTCTCCGAGCTGCGCCCAGCCGACAAAGGCTTCCGTCTGGAAGTCGAGATTGATTTCGAAACCGGCATGATCGGTCGCCAGAAGAAGGTCATCGAGCTCGATGGTCGCGTGTTCGAGCGTGACATTGCGCGCGCCCGCACCTTCGGTTTCATGCGCGATGTGGAACGCCTCTGGAAGGCTGGCTTTGCGCTCGGCGCTTCGCTCGAAAATACGGTCGCGCTGGATGACGATCGCGTGCTCAATCCGGAAGGCCTGCGCTGGACGGACGAGTTTGTCCGCCACAAGACACTGGATGCGATTGGCGATCTGGCCCTGTCGGGCGCGCCGATCATCGGCACCTACCGGTCCTATTGCGGGGGCCACAAGATGAATGTGGCTGTTCTGGCAGCGCTCTTTGCTGACAAGACCGCCTATGAATTCGTCGAGGCTCCGATGCGCCGGGAAGGGGCACGCGATCTGCGTGTCGCCCAGCCGGCCTATGCCCCGGTTCGCGGCTAACCAATGCCGGGGGCCCTTGGCCCCCGTTTTTGTATCCACCTTCCACTTTTCTTAAGGCTCCGGCTTGGTCATGACGTCCCGCTGCCACAATTGCGCGGGAGGATGGCACCTCGCCTGTGGCGTGAGCCCGCTGTTTGGGGTAAACAGCATTAAGAATCCCGCGTCGCGATTTGGGGTAAACCCTTGTCGTCGCGACCTTCAGATTGAGTTTCGAGGCATGATGTTCGACTTCGGCGCGTCTACTTCCGCGATTCCGGCCCGCATCCGTGGCGGTCTCATCCGTGTTGTTGCCTTGGCGCTGGTGGCAGCCCCGTTGGCGGCTTGTTCGAGCATCGACAAGCTGAACCCGTTTGGTGGCGAGAAATACGAAACCAAATTGCTCCCCGATGTGCCGGCTGAAGAAATCTACGATCAGGGCTTGGCTCGTCTCGCCAAAAATGATGGCGAAGGGGCCGCGAAAAAGTTTGCCGAACTGGAAAAGCAATATCCTTATTCGCAATGGGCGCGAAAAGGTCTGCTGATGCAGGTCTACTCCGAATATGAAGGTGGCAAGTTTGACGATGCGGCTGCCACCGGTGTGCGCTATGTCGGTCTTTATCCGTCAAGCCAGGAAGCTGCTTACGCAACCTATCTCGTAGGCATGTCCTACTATCGCCAGATTCCGGAAGTTTCGCGCGATCAGGATGCGTCTGAAAAAGCTCTGCAGGCTTTCACCGCTCTCGTGCAGAAATATCCGAAGTCGGAATATGTCGAGGACGCGAAGTACAAGATTCAGGTGACGCGTGACCAGCTCGCCGGCAAAGAAATGTCGGTTGGTCGTTATTATCTCGCGCGCAAGAATTATACGGCTGCCATCAACCGCTTCCGCGAAGTGCTGGCGAAATATCAGACCACCCGTCATTCTGAAGAAGCGCTCTATCGCTTGACCGAAGCCTATATGGGTCTTGGTGTTGCGCATGAAGCGCAGACCGCGACAGCGGTGCTGGGTCATAACTACCCGGACGGCCAATGGTATCAGGATGGCTACAAGCTGCTGGCAGGTGGCGGTCTGAAGCCGCAAGAGAACAAGGCCTCGTGGATTTCGAAAGCCTTCTCGAAAGTTCTCGGCTGATCGCACGATCATGCTCATTCAACTGTCGATCCGCGACATTGTTCTGATCGATAAGCTCGATCTGGAATGCGGATCGGGGTTGACTGTGCTCACCGGTGAGACGGGTGCGGGCAAATCGATTTTGCTGGATGCTTTTGCGCTGGCCCTTGGCGGGCGCGGTGACGGCTCGCTTGTTCGCACAGGTGAAGCGCAGGGGCAGGTGACCGCAGCTTTCGATCTGCCGCAAAAACATCCCGCCCGCGAAATCGCCAAGTTGCAAGAGATCGACATCGAGGGCGATCTGATTTTGCGCCGTGTGCAAATGTCGGATGGGCGCACGCGGGCTTTTATCAATGATCAGCCTGTGAGTGTGCAAACTTTGCGCGCTGTGGCGACGCCCCTCGTTGAAATCCATGGCCAGCATGATGATCGCGCATTGGTCGACCCTGCCATGCATCGCGCTTTGCTTGATGCATTTGGCGGCTTGCAAAAGCAGGTCGAGGCGGTGCGCTCTGCTCATGCCGGCTTGAAAGCCGCGCGCACACAATTGGCCGAAGAAGAAGAGCGCATTGCCCGCGTGCGGGCTGATGGCGATTATTTCCGTCATGCGCACGAAGAGCTGACCAAGCTCAACCCGCGTGACAAGGAAGAAGAAGAGCTGGCCGGCCGGCGCACCTTGATGATGCAGGCAGAAAAAGTCACCAGCGAATTGCGTGATGCACAAGACGCGCTCTCGGGTGATCAGGCGCCCATTGCCATGCTCTCTTCCGTCATGCGCCGTCTTGAGCGTCGCGCGCCGCAAGCCCCTGCTTTGATCGAGCCTTCGATCAAGGCTTTTTCGGTGGCACTCGATGCGCTGGATGTTGCCGCGCAAAGCGTTGATCAGGCCTTGCGTGATGCCCGTTTTGATCCGCGCGATCTGGAGCAGACCGAAGAGCGTTTGTTTGCGCTGCGCGCAGCGTCGCGCAAATATAATGTGCCGGCCGACCAGCTGGCCGCTTTGGCTGAGAAATTTGCGGCCGATATTTTCTCGCTGGATGCGGGTGAAGCCAATCTGATCAAGCTGCGCAAGGCGGTTGAAGAGGCATCCAAAACCTATCAGGCGGCGGCCGCCACTTTGTCGAAGTCGCGCGCAACCACGGCCAAGGGTCTCGACAAAGCCGTCAATGCCGAGCTTGCGCCGCTCAAACTGGAGCGCGCCGTTTTCACCACGCAGATCGACACAGATGCCAATGACACAGGCCCCGATGGCATTGATCGTGTCGAATTCTGGGTGCAGACCAATCCGGGCACACGCCCCGGGCCGATGATGAAAGTGGCGTCCGGCGGCGAGCTTGCGCGCTTCATGCTGGCACTCAAAGTGGTGCTGGCCGATCGCGGTTCGGCACCGACGCTTGTGTTCGACGAAATCGATACGGGTGTGGGTGGCGCGGTTGCTGATGCGATTGGTGCGCGTCTCGCGCGTCTGTCGTCCAAAGTGCAAGTGCTGGCTGTGACCCATGCGCCGCAAGTCGCCGCGCGTGCGACAGGACATTTCCGCATTGCCAAGGGCGAGACGGGCAAGACCAAGCGCATTGCTACGCGTGTCGAGCCGCTGGCGGCTGATGAGCGTCAGGAAGAAATCGCCCGCATGTTGGCGGGCGCAACGATTACGAAAGAGGCGCGCGCAGCGGCGGCGAAGCTTTTGCAGGGCGAGGGCTGATCTTCAGCGTCACTTCGCCGACTTTAATCCCCCATTTCGACACCACGGCGCGGTTGAGCACGCTGCCATCGCGCTCCAGAGCCAGCACATCATCGAAGGTCAGCGTATAGACGCTGCCTTTGGCTTTCACATCGGCTGCATAGGTGAGGCGGAAGAAGGGCCCATCGAGGCGGCCTTGTGCTTCTCCCACCACATCTTCACGCGTACCCACATAAGTCGTCGGGCCTGTCTTGGTCAGGCGCCAGGTCTTCTTGTCTTTCTCGCCATCTGAGAAGGTGAAATATTCAACCAGGGTCAGCGTCTTGCCATCAAACGAGCCATCAATGATGGCGGTCAGGCCGCGCTTGGAGCCATCAATCGTATTGACGAACTCACCCGTGGCCAGCGTGCGGCCCTTGAAAAAATGCTCGGGCACCAGCGCACGCGGCGGGGCGGGGTCGATCTTGGGTGCGCTGGCGCAACCGGCAAGCGCCAGCAGGGCAGTGGTGAGGCAAAGGGCGCGCATGGTCATGTGGGGCTCCGTTTCGACATCCCGTCTACGGCTGGCCCAAGGCCCCGGTTCAAAAGACACTTATCCCCGCGCCAGAATCGACTTTTGCGCCTCCTCGCCCCAGATTGGCCGCGAGTGATTCTGACTTTGTTCCTGTGCTCACGACCCGAAAGCCGCCTGTGTCCGATCCGTTCAGCTTCGATGATGACTTGAGCTATACGCCCAAGGCCGGTGGGCTGGCGGCGCGTGCGCAGGCCTCCGTTGCGCGGACGCAGGATTATCTGTCCGTTCTCAATCCAGAGCAACGCGCCGCGGTGGAAGCCATTGACGGGCCCGTGCTCGTTCTGGCGGGAGCGGGCACCGGCAAGACGCGTGTGCTGACCACACGCATCGCCCATATTCTGGCGACCTCGCGCGCCCGTGCGCATGAAATTCTGGCTGTGACGTTCACCAACAAAGCCGCGCGCGAAATGAAAGAGCGCATCGGCGTTTTGGCGGGGCCTGCGGGCGAGGGCATGCCCTGGCTTGGCACGTTCCATTCGATCTCGACCAAAATCCTGCGCCGTCATGCGGAGCTGGTCGGGCTGAAATCCACCTTCACGATTCTGGACACCGACGACCAGATCCGGTTGATGAAACAGATCATCAAAGCCAATGACGTCGATGACAAGCGTTGGCCTGCGCGCACGCTTGCCCACATGATCGATGGCTGGAAGAACCGCGGCCTTGAACCCTCTCGCGTGCCCGCTGGCGAGGCCGCAGGCTTTGCCAATGGCAAGGGCGGCGAGCTTTATGCGCAATATCAGGCGCGGCTGAAAGTTTTGAATGCGGCAGACTTCGGCGATCTGCTGCTCGAAGCCGTGCGCCTCTTCAAAGAAAATCCGGATGTGCTGCGCCAATATCAGGAGCGCTTCCGCTACATTCTGGTCGACGAATATCAGGACACCAATACGATCCAGTATTTGTGGCTGCGCCTGCTCGCGCAAGCATCGGGTGCCAAGCAGCAACAGAATGTCTGTTGCGTGGGCGATGATGACCAGTCGATCTATGGCTGGCGCGGCGCGGAGGTCGACAACATCCTGCGCTTTGAGAAAGATTTTCCCGGCGCTGTCGTGGTGCGGCTGGAGCGCAATTACCGCTCGACGGGGCATATTCTGGCTGCAGCCTCGCATCTGATCACGCATAATGAAGGGCGCCTCGGCAAGACGCTGTTCACCGATGGTGAAGATGGCGAAAAACCAACCATCACGGGCGTGTGGGATTCCGAAGAAGAAGCCCGTTTGGTCGGTGAAGAGATCGAACAATTGCAGCGGCGCGGGCAATCACTCGAAGAGATGGCCATTCTCGTGCGCGCCTCGTTCCAGATGCGCGAGTTTGAAGACCGTTTCATCACACTGGGCCTGCCTTATCGCGTCATTGGGGGTCCGCGCTTTTACGAGCGTGCTGAAATTCGTGATGCGCTGGCTTATTTGCGCACCGTGGCACAGCCAGCCGATGATCTGGCCTTTGAGCGCATTGTGAACACACCCAAGCGCGGCTTGGGGGAGGCGACGTTGCAGCAGGTGCATGAATATGCACGCCGCCAAAATATTCCCATGCTGCAAGCCGCGCGCTTGCTGGTGGAAACAGATGAGCTGAAGCCCAAGCCACGCTCGACTTTGCGTGATCTGACCGCGACTTTTGCGCGCTGGTCGTCGCTGGTTGATTCCATGCCGCACCACGAACTGGCAGAAATGATTTTGGAGGAATCCGGCTACACCGATATGTGGCAGAAGGATCGCACGGCGGAAGCCGCGGGTCGTCTGGAAAATCTGAAAGAACTTGTCCGTTCGATGGAAGAGTTTCCTGATCTCGCCTCTTTCATGGAACATGTCTCGCTGGTCATGGATGCGGATGCCAAGGGCGGTGGTGACAAAGTCTCCATCATGACTTTGCATGCCGCCAAAGGGCTTGAGTTCGAGACGGTCTTTCTACCCGGTTGGGAAGAAAGCCTGTTTCCGCACCAGCGCGCGCTTGATGAGAGCGGGCGCGCAGGGCTCGAAGAAGAGCGGCGTCTGGCCTATGTTGGCATCACACGGGCCAAGCGCCGCGCCAAAATCTATTTTGCCACCAACCGGCGCATTCATGGTCTGTGGCAATCGACCATTCCCTCGCGCTTTCTCGATGAATTGCCGGCCGCGCATGTCGAGCTGGTGGAAGCACCGGGCGGCAATTACGGCGGTTACGCGCAATCGCGTTTCGCCACGATGGACACATATGACTCCGCCTATTCAACGCCCGGGTGGCAGCGCGCGCAGGGTCGGCGCACCGATGAAGCGCGTGGCACACAACAAGATCGCGCACGCGAATGGGGCGGAGCCAGCCGCAAGTCGACAATGATCGAAGGCGAGTTGGTGGCCAAATCCTCGGCCGCATCGGGTTTCACCAACGGCAGCCGTGTGTTTCATCTCAAATTCGGCAACGGCACAGTGGTGCTGGTCGATGGCAACAAGCTGACGGTTGAATTCGACAAGGCCGGACGCAAAATGGTGCTGGAGAGTTTTGTGACGGCGGCGTGAGTTAGGCTGCGCGTGCGTCTTTCTGCATCTCTGGTGCGGCTACGGCAATGACGAGAATGGTGTCTTGCCACAGCTCTGCCAAATCTGGATCTGAACGCAACGCCGCAAGGTCACGGCGCGGTGGGATCGATACGCCACCCTCAATCATCGTCGCCGTCCATCCGGTCAGAGCTTCCGAGGCCATGGAAAAAATCGAATCCAGATCGTCCGCTGCAGAGAAGCAGCCGGGCGCATCCGGAAAAACGATCCCGTAGGCGCTTTCAGCTTCTTTGGAAACAAGTCCGATATAGGTTTTCACCGCTTGCCTCACAACCAGCCTGCCTGACGATAGATGGCGCGCACGGTCCCGAGTGGCAGGTCTCGTTTCGGGTGCGGTATTGTCACGATACAATGATGCCCTTGTTTGTGGAAATGGTGATGAGAGCCCGTAACGCGCTTGAGCGTCCAGCCTTCGTTTTGTAAGCGCGCGATAATCTCGCGACTGTTACGAAGAAAATCCATAAATGAAACATTTCAACCCTAATGGGTGAAGATTAGGCGGCTCTGGTCGACTGTGCAACCCTACCTCCTCCGGCACACAATCGGCGCGGGCACGCAGGCAAAGCCCGGGGTCGAGCATTGGGTTTCATCCCCCGGCCTGTTGCGGATGCAGACCTGACAGGAATTGCTCCATTCCAGACAGGTGGGGTCGCTGGTGCCAAAGCTGGTCACATGCGGGGCTTCGGCCTTGGGGCGGGCAGGGGCCTTGGGCTCGTCGGCCCAAGCGGGGCTGATGAGGAGGCAGAGGACAGCGAGGGGTTTGATCATGGGGTGGAGCATAGGCCTCTCCCGTGCTAATCGAAAGCCATGCTGGAAGGTCTGCCCCCCAATAATGCCGCCCATATGCTGCGCCTCCTGACCGAGGAGGAGCCGGCACGCCAGATTGCTGACGTGATCGTGGAAATGTTTGACCCGACCGAGACGGCGGCCTCCGCCTTCGAGCTCGAGCCCAATATGCGGGACTGGAACCCGAGTGTCGGGCCTTGGCTGGTCGAAGCCTATTTTTCTGACGAGCCCGATCAAGATTATCTGCGCGATCTCGTGGCGGCGATTGCCGGCCCTGACGCAGCGGCACGTGTCGAGTTTGATCGCGTGGCGGAGCAGGATTGGGTCAAGAATGCGCTCGAAGGTCTCGTGCCGGTTGCGGCCGGTCGTTTCCTTGTGCATGGCGCGCATGATCGCAATCGCCCGCGCACCAATGAAATCGCGCTCGAGATTGAAGCAGCTCTGGCCTTTGGCACAGGTCACCACGGCACGACGCGTGGCTGCCTGTTGATGCTTGATGCAGTGCTCAAGCAACGCCGCCCGCGCAATGTGCTGGATGTCGGCACCGGCACGGGTGTGCTGGCTTTGGCAGCTGCGCGCTATTTGCGCGCCAAAGTCGCGGCTGGCGATATCGACCCTATTTCTGTCATCGCCACGCGTTCAAATGCGCGGCTGAATGGCGCGACCCCGTGGATCCGTCCTGTGGTGGCGCGCGGCACGCAGCATCCTGATTTGCGCAATGGCGGGCCTTACGATCTCATCTTTGCCAATATTCTCTCGAAACCGTTGCGCATGCTCGCCCCCGAGATTGCGCGTCTGGCGGATGTCGATGCCGAGCTGATCTTGTCAGGCTTGCTCTACCGCGATGTGCCGGGCGTGCTGACGGCTTATGCGGCGCAGGGCTTTGCGCTGAAGCGCAAATTGCATCTGGAAGGCTGGGCGACATTGTTGCTCACGCGCGGTGGTGCTGCGCCCCGACCTTGGTGAGTGCGATGTTTCAGAGCCACTTCCAGACTTTTTCCGAAAGCGCCGATCCCTCACACGGCAAGGCGCGTGCGGGTGCTTTGCGCAAAGAGCTTGCGGCCAGAAATCTGGATGGTTTCATCGTGCCGCGCTCAGATGAGCAGCAGAATGAATATGTGCCCGCTTGCGCCGAGCGCTTGGCGTGGCTCACCGGATTTTCAGGCTCCGCCGGCACAGCC
>CANGRU010000051.1 GCA_947456315.1 Beijerinckiaceae bacterium
TGGATGTAGAGATCACCAAAATCGCGCGTGCGCAGAATGGGCATGCCTTTGCCCTTCAGCTTGAATTGTTTTCCGGACTGCGTGCCTTCAGGAATTTTCACCTTGGCTTCCGAGCCGTCAACTGTATGCACGGTGAATTCACCACCGAGCGCTGCGTGGACCATGGAGATGGGCACACGACAGAAGAGATCGGCGCCATCACGCTGGAAGAACGGATGGGCTTTCATCGCGAGGAAAATATAAAGATCACCTGACGGTCCCCCACGCAATCCCGCCTCGCCTTCACCGGCCAAGCGAATGCGCGTGCCGTCTTCGACACCGGCCGGAATATTGACGGACAGCGAGCGTTCTTTGGTGACGCGTCCCGCGCCACGGCAGGAATCGCAAGGGTTCTCGATCATCTCGCCGCGGCCCTGACAGGTCGGGCAGGTGCGCTCGATCGCAAAGAAGCCTTGCTGTGCGCGTACGCGCCCTGCGCCACCGCAGGTGCCACAGGTTTTGGGTTTTGAACCAGCCTTCGCGCCAGAGCCGGAGCAGGCTTCGCAACTCATCAGGCTCGGAACTTTGATCGTCGCTGTTGTGCCTTTGAAGGCATCTTCCAAAGTGATTTCGAGATTGTAGCGCAGATCTGATCCGCGCTCGCGACCATTGGCGCGCCCGCGGCGTCCGCCACCCACCATGTCACCGAAGAGGTCTTCGAAAATATCCGACATGGATGAAGCAAAGCCATCACCCATACCACCGGGCCCGCCGCCGCCGTTTTCAAAGGCGGCATGGCCGAAGCGATCATAGGCGGCCCGCTTTTGTCCATCAGACAGGCACTGATAGGCCTCGTTGATGTTTTTGAATTTCTGTTCGGCTGTGGCGTCACCCGGATTCTTGTCGGGGTGGAATTGCATCGCAAGTTTGCGGAATGCTGATTTCAATTCGGCATCGGTGGCCGAACGGCTCACGCCAAGTGTTTCGTAAAAGTCAGCCTTGGCCATGGGTCATCACGTTTCGCTCAAGCCTCGAGTGCAGACAAGAAAGTGGCGGGCGAGAAATTCCCGCCCGCCGCTTTTGATCTGTGAGTTAGGACTTCTTCTTTTCGTCGCCGCCGACTTCCTTGAAGTCTGCGTCAATGACATCGTCCTTATGCGCATCATGTTGGGCTGCGCCTTCGGCAGCAGCGCCTTCTTCGCCCTGCTGGGCCTTGTACATGGCTTCGCCCAGTTTCATCGAAGCCTGCACAAGATCATTGGTCTTGGCCTTGATGGCTTCAATGTCATCGCCTTCGAGTGCGCTCTTCAGGGCTGTGACAGCCGTTTCGATTGCGCTCTTGTCAGCGGCCGACACTTTGTCGGCATGTTCAGAGAGCGACTTCTCGGCCGAATGGATCATCGCTTCGCCCTGATTCTTCGCATCCACCATTTCGCGGCGGCGCTTGTCTTCAGCGGCGTTGAGCTCAGCGTCCTTGACCATCTTGTCGATGTCGGCATCCGACAGACCGCCTGAGGCCTGAATGCGGATCTGCTGTTCCTTGTTGGTCGCCTTGTCCTTGGCTGTGACATTCACAATGCCGTTGGCATCGATATCGAAAGTCACTTCTACCTGCGGCACGCCGCGCGGAGCTGACGGGATACCCACCAGATCGAACTGGCCAAGGATCTTGTTGTCAGCGGCCATTTCACGCTCGCCCTGGAAGACGCGGATCGTCACAGCCGTCTGGTTGTCTTCAGCGGTTGAGAAGACCTGGCTCTTCTTCGTCGGGATGGTCGTGTTGCGGTCGATGAGGCGTGTGAACACGCCACCCAGCGTTTCAATGCCCAGCGAGAGCGGTGTCACATCGAGCAAGAGAACGTCTTTCACGTCACCCTGCAAGACGCCCGCCTGAACAGCCGCGCCAATGGCGACCACTTCATCCGGGTTGACGCCTTTATGCGGCTCTTTGCCGAAGAAGGACTTCACAATTTCCTGCACCTTCGGCATGCGGGTCATGCCGCCGACGAGAACGACTTCATCGATCTCGGCAGCTGTCAGGCCAGCATCCTTCAGCGCCTTTTTGCAAGGCTCGACGGTCTTCTGGATGAGATCATCAACGAGTGCCTCGAACTTCGCGCGTGTCAGTTTGAGCGCGAGATGCTTGGGGCCCGACGCATCTGCCGTGATGTAGGGCAGATTGATTTCCGTCTGCGTGGCAGAGGACAATTCGATCTTCGCCTTTTCAGCGGCTTCCTTCAGGCGCTGCAGGGCGAGCTTGTCCTTGGTCAGGTCAATGCCCTGTTCCTTTTTGAACTCGGCTGCCAGATGTTCGACGAGACGCATGTCGAAATCTTCACCGCCCAGGAATGTGTCGCCATTGGTCGACTTCACTTCAAAGACGCCATCGCCGATTTCCAGGATCGACACGTCGAACGTGCCGCCGCCCAGATCGTAGACCGCGATCGTGCCGGCGCCCTTTTTGTCGAGGCCGTAGGCGAGTGCCGCAGCCGTCGGCTCATTGATGATGCGCAACACTTCGAGGCCGGCAATCTTGCCAGCGTCTTTGGTGGCCTGACGCTGGGCGTCATTGAAATAGGCCGGCACGGTGATGACGGCCTGTGTGACCTGCTGGCCAAGATAGGCTTCAGCGGTTTCCTTCATCTTCTGCAGCGTGAAGGCGGAGATTTGCGAGGGCGAATATTGCTTGCCGTCCGCATTGACCCAAGCATCGCCATTGCCGCCCTTCACGATCTGATAGGGAACGAGCGACATGTCCTTTTGCGTCATCGGATCTTCGAACGTGCGGCCGATGAGGCGCTTGATCGCGAAGAAGGTGCGCTCGGGATTGGTCACGCCCTGACGTTTGGCGGGCTGGCCGACGAGGCGCTCGCCATCATCCGTAAAGGCGACGATGGAGGGGGTGGTGCGGGCACCTTCAGCGTTTTCGATCACTTTCGGCGAGGTGCCATCCATGACGGCGACGCAGGAATTGGTGGTGCCGAGATCGATACCGATGACTTTAGCCATTTGAACTCATCCTTTGTGTGGCGGAACCCACGGACCCCGAAGCGATCCGATCTGGGCCGGGCGGTGCTTGTGGCAGCCGTCCGGTCCGGGTCCCCGTATTGATTGACGCGTATAAGAGCGGGGAGGCCGTTCTGATGAGCCCGATATGGGAACGCCCCCCGAGCGGTGCAAGACGGGAATGGGGCAAAATAATGAGGTTTTTGGGGGCAGGTCGCCCTTCCAAAGTCAGCGGGCCGTCCTTGCGAGGAGGCCGCAGGCCGACGCGGCAATCCAGAAGCCACACGTGAGGCCATTCTGGATTGCTTCGGCTCACGCTCGCAATGACGGGCGTTGGGGTTGGGTTGCGCCTCAGACCTTGTTCACCACCAGCCCGAGCTTGGGCGGCTTGTTGAGGGTCTGGAAGATCACGCAATAGCGCTCGGTCAGCTTGATCAGCGAGGCGATCTGCTCTTCGGTCGCGTCGGTGTCCAAATCGAAGCTCAGGCGGATTTCGCGGAAGCCCACGGGGGCTTCCTTGTCGACGCCCAGAGTGCCACGGAAATCCAGATCACCTTCAGCGCGCACCGTGCCGCTTTTTAGCGGAATGGCGAGTGCCGTGGCGACGGCCTTCAGCGTCACGCCAGCGCAGGCGACCAGGGCCTCGAGCAGCATGTCGCCCGAGCACAGTTCTGCACCCGAACCACCCGTGGCTGGATGGAGGCCCGCAATGGCCAAAGCGCGGCCCGTCTCGACCTTGCAGGCGATCTTGCTCTCATCCAGCGTGCCATGCGCCTTCAGTGTGATGACAGCCGCATTGGGATCGTTCTTGTATTTGTCCTTGTAGGGAGCCTGCATGGCGCGCAGCGCATTGGCATCCATAGTGCGATCTCCTTCTTGTGATCTTTAAAAAGAACCGCCAGCAGAGGGGCTATAGACTTTGCCTGTTTGCTGCGGATTGGGTTGATTGATGGAGCCGTCGAGGGCTTTCAGCACGAGACGTTTGGCTTCTGCAAATTCAGGCGAGAGCCTGTCGCGCGGACGCGGCAATTCAATCGGACTGTCGGCAAAGATGCGGCCCGGTTTGGGCTGCAACACACTGGCGCGGTCGGCGAGTGCCACTGCCTCTTCCACATCATGCGTGACCAGTACGAGAGTCGGGCGATGGGTTTCCCACAAAGCCAGCAAATGATCCTGCAGTTTTTCGCGCGTCAAAGCATCGAGCGCGGAGAAAGGTTCATCCAGCAAAAGCGCCTTGGGCTGTGTGACGAGTGCGCGCACAATCGACACGCGCTGCGCCTGTCCGCCCGACAATTCACGCGGCCAGCGCTTGCCATAGCCAGCCAGTCCCACGCGCAACAAAGCTTCATCGACGCGCGCGTCCTGTTCGGCCTTGGACAGATTATCCAGCCCGAAAGAAATATTTTCAGCGACCGTCAACCACGGCAGGAGGCGGGCTTCCTGAAACACAAGGCCAATGGCGGGGTGGGGCGCATGAATGGTTTCGCCATCAATCGCAACAGAGCCGCGTGAGGGCGCTTCAAGGCCCGAAATCATGCGCAAAAGCGTGGTCTTGCCGCAGCCCGAGCCGCCGACAAGCGCAACAATCTCGCCAGCATCCACATTGAGGCTGATCTGTTCCAGCGCCTTTGTGCCATTGGGATAAGTTTTGCAGAGTGTGTCCATCGTCAGCATGTCACGCGCTCCTCTGATGCGTGTCTTGCCAGGTGAGGAATGGCTTGGTCAGCACGACAATCAACCAGTCGCCAATTTTACCCAGCACCGCAAAGGCGATGATGGCGGCGAGAATCTGGTCAGGCTTGCCGAGTTGTTGTCCATCAACCAGCAGATAGCCCAGGCCTTCCGATGCGCCCATGATTTCGGCAGCAACGACAAACATGAAACCAAGGCCCAGACCCGAGCGGATGGCGATGATGAAATCGGGCAGAATGGCTGGCAGCAAAACGCGCCGCACAAGGGCCAGCCGCGACAGACGAAACGCGCGACCCACTTCGACAATCTTGCGATCGACATTGGCAATGGCGGCCATCACGCCGAGATAGACGGGAAAGAACACGCCCACTGCAATCAGCGCGATTTTCGAGCTTTCGAAAATGCCGAGCCAGAGAATGAACAGCGGCACCCAGGCGAGCGATGGAATGGCGCGCAAGGCTTGCAGCGTCGGATCGAGCAGACGGCGCGCATTGTGCGAAGCACCGGTGAGGGCGCCGAGCAACATGCCGACAAAAGCTCCGAGACCAAAGCCCATGCCCACACGCCATGTGGTGGCCAGCACATGGGTGGTCAGTTCGCCGCTTTGGGCCAACTTCCAGAGGGTGGTGAAAATGCGGCTGGGCGGGGGCAGCAGGCGCGCCTGCACAAGGCCCAGACGGAACGCCCCTTCATAGAGGAGAGCGGCGGTCACCGGCAGCACGAGGCCGATCAGAAATGAGGTGCCAAAAACAGCAAAGCGCGCAGCTTGGGGCTGCGCGTTTGTTTGGTTTGACGTATCGAGCGTAGCCTCGCTCATCACAACTCCAGAAAACGTGTCCGGCGGGAAGTTCTCGCCGCCGGAGCCAGCCTTCTAGCCTTACTTGGCCGGCACCGCAAAGCGGGTATCGATCAAAGCGCCGACAGCGGCCTTCACATCGGTCTCGGGCTTGACCACGCCTGCCTTCTGCAAGGCGAGACCCGCCTGCAAAATGGTCTCGGTGGTGGCCGGTGTGATCGAGGCATTGGTCAGGTCTGTGCGCTCCAGCTGGCGCTGGATGACGGCGTCGGGCAGCTTGGTTTCAGCCACGAGTGCCTTCTTCAGAGCGTCCGGATTGGCACGCGCCCAGATACGGGCTTCTTCATAGACCTTGAGCACGCGCTTCACGAGCTCGGGGTTCTTGGCCAAAAAGTCGTCGCGGGTGTTGAGCACGCCCCAGGTATTGTCCTCGGCCTTGCGGTAGAGGAGCTTGGCGCCTTCTTCCACTTCGGCCTGCGCCATCAGCGGGTCAAGACCAGCCCATGCGTCAACATCGCCACGCACCAGCGCGGTCTTGCCATCGGCATGCTGCAGGAGGACCAGCTTCACGTCTTTCTCGGACAGGCCAGCCTTATCCAGTGCGCGCACGAGGAAGATATGCGGGTCGGTGCCACGGGTCACAGCGATCTTCAGGCCCTTCAGCTCTTCGATCTTGGTGATTTTGGAATCCTTGGCCGTGACGAGCGCGGTCCATTCGGGGCGGGAGAAAATGCCGACCGCCTTGACCGGATTGTCGTTGATGCGGGCAATCAGGGCCGCAGCGCCTGCCGTCGAGCCGATGTCGAGCGAGCCGGCGTTGAGGAACTCCAGCGCCTTGTTGGAGCCGGCCGAGAACACCCAGCGGACAGCGATCTTGTCTTTCTCGAATTCTTTTTCGAGCAGCTTCTGGTCCTTGATGACCAGCGAAAGGGGGTTGTAGGTCGCATAATCGACGCGGATTTCGGACACCTGCGCAAAAGCAGGGGCAGAGACGGCCAGCGACAAAGTGGCGGCCAAAGCCGCGCGGCGTGTGAACGCAAACATGGGAAGCTCCTTGCACCAAGCAGCCCTGCTTGCATGCGGGCCGTGTTTCTTTTCTAGGACGGATCGTTCTTTATGTCAAACAGCCCAAACTGAAATGTGAATAAGAATATTTCACATATTATATTTGTTTATTTTCCCATTCCAGCAGCGCTTGCTTGGTGGCCAGCCCCCAATGATAGCCGGTTGGCGCGCCGTCTTTGCCATGCACGCGGTGGCAGGGCACGGCGACGCAAACCGGATTGCGCCCGACCGCCGCGCCAATCGCACGCGCTGCCTTGGGGCGGCCGAGCTGTGCGGCGAGCGCGCCATAAGTGATGGTCTCGCCCGCACGCAGGGCCAGCAGGACTTCCCAGACGGCGCGATCAAGCTCGCCACCGATCAGCAACAACGGGACCCGTGTTTGCGAGCCTTTGCCAAAGACTTGGCTGACAAAATCGGCTCCTGCGCCCGGCTCCTGCACCAATCTGGCTTTCGGCCAGCGCCGCTGCATATCGGCCAGCGCACTGGCTTTGTCGGGGGCAAAGCCCAGCCCGGCCAAAGCGCCATCGCAGACCAGAGCGATCACATCGCCCAAGGGCGTCTGGTGAAAAGCATAGGTGAAGAAAAGGCCGGAGGCCGCGAAGGCCTCGCGCGACATGTGGCGGGGTGGGGCGCGCTCACTCATAATCATAGCGCGGTCCGCGCCGTGCTTGGGCCAAGGCACCTGACAGATCACGCGCAAAGGCGGCTTTGCGATCCGGATCGAGGTAATTGGCCACTTCAACACGGCTGCCGCGCGAGGCGACGGCCAGCTTTTGCAAACCGAATTCCTCGTCTTCCTCTTTTTCGAGCCGCACCCAGAGCGGGTTGAAATGATAATCGGCCCGCGCGCCCTTGGGCGAAACTTTGGCCAGATGCAGATCAAGCGCGGTGACGCTCACATCTTCATAGGCATGTGCATCACGGAAATTGGCGCGGAAGGCGAAATAGAACAGCGCCACATCCAGACCCATAAAGCCCATCACGGGCCACGCCCCCAGAAAGATAAAGGGCAGGGCGGTCACCAAAGCGGCAACACAAAAGATCATCAAGAGCAGGCGGAAGTTGGCTTGCGTCAGCGAGCGATGCGGGGTGAGCCGCGCCGAGAAGAGCGTTTGGTCGACGGGTGCGATCTGGTCCACTTAAAAAGGCCTCGCGGTTCGGGTTGCGCGGCTTCTGTCTCTGTCTGTTTGCTATTATAACGCACTCATGCCCGTAAAAAAGAGCCCAGCCCCCGTTAAAAAGAAAAGCACCACCAAAAAGGCGCCGCCGCGCAAAGTCGCGCGCGCCAAGGTGGTTGTCGCAAAGCCTGCGGTCAAAAAGCCCAAAGGCCGTCGCCGTCCCGTTGGCCCGGAAGCGGTGCATGAGATTTTTGCCCGTTTTCAGAAGGCCAATCCCGAACCCAAGGGCGAGCTGGATTATGTCAATCCGTTCACGCTGCTCGTGGCCGTGGTCTTGTCGGCGCAAGCCACAGACGTTGGCGTCAACAAAGCCACACGCGCATTATTTGCCATTGCAGACACGCCGGAAAAAATGGTGGCGCTGGGTGAAGAGCGTATTCGCGACTATGTGAAAACCATCGGCCTGTTTCGCACCAAAGCCAAAAATGTATTTTTGCTGTCGCAACAGTTGATCGACCATTATGGCAGCGAAGTGCCGCGCTCGCGCGACATATTGGAAACCTTGCCGGGTGTCGGTCGCAAGACAGCCAATGTCGTGATGAATATGGCCTTTGGCGAGCCGACCATTGCGGTGGACACACATCTCTTCCGTGTCTCCAACCGCATTCCGTTGGCGATCGGCAAAACGCCGCTCGCCATCGAGCTGGGCTTGGAGAAAATCATCCCCGCTGAATTCAAGCGTCATGCCCATCATTGGCTGATTCTGCATGGCCGCTATATTTGCAAGGCGCGTCGGCCTGAATGTGAACGCTGTCTGATTTCAGACATTTGCACATCCAGCGACAAGACGGTCTGAGCGTCTTTTGCCGGGCGGGTCGACCCGTGCTAGCTTTTTTGGATGCTCGGACCAGCTGACCTAGAGGATTGGACTTTTGACGAGCGCGACATGGTCAGTGCCA
>CANGRU010000052.1 GCA_947456315.1 Beijerinckiaceae bacterium
AGTGCGTCACGGCGCCTTGGCCAATGACGGCAATAACCTCATTGCGCGAAATGATGAGGCCATCAAGGCTCGCCAATCGCTGAGCTTTGCCGGTATTATTTCGGTGGCGATTGCGCTGTCGGAAACGGGCGACATTTCGGGCGATCCCGATGTCATGTTCACCGGCGTGCCGATGCGCACGCGTGATGGTCGCGACATGGGGGATGTGGTCGATGAGGCCATTTTCTCGACGCTCGACAATCTGCCGCGCAAGCGCCGCATGGATGCGGATGCGACCGCCCAATCGGTTGAAAAGGCCATTCGCAACACATTGCGTCAGGTCTGGGGCAAACGTCCCATCGTTCATGTTCTGGTGGTGGAAGTCTAAGCGGGGAGTGTCGCGATGATCGGTCGTCTCAATCATGTCGCCATTGCGGTGAAAGATCTTGAAAAATCTGTCAGCCTCTATCGCGATACATTGGGTGCAAAAGTCTCTGCCCCGCAGGCGGAACCCGCCCATGGCGTGACGGTCGTTTTCATCGAACTGCCCAATACAAAAGTCGAGCTGTTGCAGCCGCTGGGCGAGAATTCGCCGATTGCCAAATTTCTGGAAAAGAATCCGGATGGCGGCATGCATCACATTTGCTACGAAGTCGAAGATATTCTGGCAGCACGCGATCGCCTGAAAGCAAAGGGTGCGCGCGTGCTGGGGGATGGCGAGCCTAAAATCGGCGCGCATGGCAAGCCCGTGCTTTTTTTGCATCCGAAAGATTTTAACGGCACGCTGGTCGAGCTCGAACAAATCTGAACGGGCAAACGACCAAAACGCCCGTCCCATAAAAACAAAAAAAGGACGATGTGCAGATGACGGGTCAAAGCACACTGGTTGATGATCGGACAGCGCGTTCCAATGTGCTGCGTCTGGCCATAGCTCAAGCACTGGCAGGTGCCAATTCCGTGGTCATCATGACGACGGGCGCCATTGTCGGCTCCATTCTCGCGCCATCTCCTGTTTATGCGACAGTGCCTGTCTCTGTTTATGTTGTGGGCACGGCGCTTTCCACCATTCCAGCGGGCATTGTGGCGCGCCGCTATGGTCGCAACCGCGCTTTCTTCTTTGGAACTTTGGCGGGCGTCTGTGTGGCAGCCATTGCCTCGTTGGCTATTTGGCTCGGGTCTTTTGCGCTCTTTTGTCTGGGTACGTTTCTTGCGGGCTTCTATCAGGCCGTTGCACAAAGCCTGCGTTTTGCCGCGACTGACACGGCAAGCCCTGCCTTTCGCCCCAAAGCCGGGTCTGGGGTGATGGCGGGCGGAGTCTGTTCGGGCGTGCTGGGACCGCAGCTTGTCAATCTGACGATGGATCTGTGGTCGCCCTATTTGTTCATGGCCAGTTTTGCTGCGCAGGGCGTGGTGGCTTTGGTGTGCATGTTTGTCTTGTCGGGTGCGCGTCTGCCCAAACCCGCAGCCGGAAGCGCGCAAGCAGCACAAGGCCGGCCGCTTCTTGAAATTGCACGCCAGCCGAAATTCATTGCCGCAGCCCTGAGCGGCATCGTCTCTTATGCCTTGATGAATTTGCTGATGACATCAGCACCGCTCGCCATGAAAATGTGTGGCCTGTCTTTGTCAGATGCCAATTGGGGCATTCAATGGCATGTGATCGCGATGTTCCTGCCAAGTTTCTGGACGGGATCTTTGGTGCAGCGCTTTGGTGCGTCGCGGATTGTCTTTGCCGGTTTCGCGCTGATTGCAGCTGCGGCTTGCGTCAATCTCTCAGGGCAAAGCACGGGCCATTTCTGGGTTGGCTTGGTGCTGTTGGGATTGGGTTGGAATTTCGGTTTTGTCGGCGCTTCATCGCTTGTTGTCGAGACGCATCGGCCAGAAGAGCGCACACGCGTTCAATCGTTCAATGATTTTCTGGTCTTTGGCACCAATGCCATCGCATCCTTTTCCTCAGGCACATTGCTGGTGCGCAGCGGCTGGGATGCGGTCAATTACGTGGTCGTCCCCGCGCTCGTGGTCGGCATTCTGGCGCTGGTCTTGGGCGCACGGCGGGGCAGGGCTGCCGCTGCCTGACGGGAGAAGGGGGGGGAGTGGTGATCCCGCTGGGATTCGAACCCAGGACAACTCGATTAAAAGTCGAGTGCTCTACCAGCTGAGCTACAGGATCATCCGTGCCGAACGGCGACGTGCGCCTCACCTAAACGGCTGAGCGCACAGGGTCAAGGCATTCAAGACGCATATTCAACATAGGCCATGAAAGCAGCGAAAAGAACACTGGTAACGGCCGTGGTCACCAGGGCTTTCAGGAGCAGGCGGGGGGCCACAGGGGCGCCGGGGTCGGTGCCTTCCTGCCATTGCCCCGATTCATGCTGGGAACGCACGCCCCAGGGGAGAATCGCAAAGAGGACGATCCACCACATCGTCAGATAGACGACGATAGCCATAGGCGTCGACATGAGGGCTCCCTTTCATCTGTCGGGCCATGAGGCCCGACGCGGCCTGTGTCTAGCATAGCTGTCCGGCCAGGTCAGGTCGGACAGAAGCGCGCAGTCTGAGATATATAAATTATTTATATCGGGGTAGCGCCGCCATAGTAAGGCCTGTTGCCTTGCCGGCTCTGGCGGTCGCGCCTAAGACTGACCGATGACCGATTCAGACCCCTCGCGCGCTCTGCACCTTTTCGCCCCCGCGACACGCTGGTTTGATGCGCTTTCGTCCAATGGACGGGGCGTTTTTCTGGTCTCCACTGGTTCGATGATGCTGGTCGTCATGGCCGCGGCCTCCAAATATCTGGGCAGCAGATTGCCGGCTTTCGAATTGGTGTTCTTTCGGGCGCTGATCGGCTTCCTCTTCATCCTGCCGGTTTTTTGGCGCGATCCGCTGGAGCCTTTGCGCACCAAGCGCCATCTCACACATTTGTCGCGCGGCATGCTGAGCTGGCTCGGCAATTCAGCGATGTTCTGGACCATCACGCATATGTTGCTCGCTGATTCCATGGCGCTGCAATTCTCGCGCCCGCTCTGGATGATTCCGCTCGCGCTGATGTTCCTGCCCGAGATCGTGCCCATGCGGCGCATCATCGTTGCGATCGTCGGCTTTGCGGGCGTGTGGATGTATGCGCGCCCCTTTACCGAAGGCTTTGACCCCAATGCTCTGGTCGGCGCTTTTGGTGGCCTGTGTGCGTCGCTCGTGATTGTCACGGTGAAGCGTCTGTCGGCCACCGAGCCCACCCGCATCATCATGTTCTATTACTCGCTCTACAATGTGCTCTTTGCCATTGTGCCGGCCTGGTATGTCTGGGTGACACCGACTTTGTCTGAATGGCCCTTGCTTGTTCTCATCGGGTTTCTGGGCATTGCCGGACAGAGCATGATCACGCGTGGCGTGCATTATGGCGACACGACCTTGCTGGCCCCGCTCGATTACACACGCATCCTCTATTCGTCAGCGATCGGCTATTTCATCTTTGGCGAATTGCCGGGCCTGTGGAGCGTGGGCGGCATGCTGCTGATCGTGGTCAGCTCGATTTATCTGGTGATTTCCGAAAAGCGGAAGACATAAAGCCCGCTGGAAAATTGGGGTTTTTCGCGCTAAACAAACTGGAACCGGATCACTCAAAAACCGGACAGGGAGGATTTTATGACGCATCGCCGTCTGCGCCTATTGGTTGCTACCTTTGTCATGTCACTGGCTGTCCCCGCGTTGGCGCAAGATGCCGGCGCCATCACGGGCACGCTCAATCTCTACGCAGCAGGAACGGCGGGCGGCGGCGTTGATCTGTTTGGCCGTTTGCTCGGGCGCCATATGGGGCGCCATATTGCAGGTGAACCCAATGTGGTCGTGCAGGTCATGCCCGGTGCAGGTGGTATTCGCGCCGCCAATTTTCTGGCCCAGCAAGCGCCCCGCGATGGCACGGCCATCGCGATTTTCGCAGGCGGCCCCATTCTTGAGCCGCTGATCGGTGATCGCAATCCCGGTTATGACATGAGCCAGTTCACCTGGATCGGTGCGATCAGCAAGGATGTGTCTTTGTGCATTGTGCGCAAAGAAAGTCCGGTCAAACTGTTCTCGGATGCGACCAAGCAGCAGGTCACGGTGGCCGGCACGGGAGCGGGCTCGGAGACGGACACTTTTCCACTCGTGCTGAATGATCTTTTGGGTTCCAAATTCAAAGTCATCACCGGTTATCTGGGCAGCCAGCAAACCATCATGGCAATTGAAAGCGGCGAGGTGGATGGTCGCTGTGGCTGGAGCCTGTCGTCACTCAAAAGCACCAAGCCGGATTGGCTGAGCGACAAGCGCGTTCATGTGCTGGTGCAAATGGCTCTGGCCAAAAGTCCGGAGCTGCCTGATGTCCCGCTCGTGATGGATCTTGCCAAGAGCGAGGCGGATCGCCAACTCCTGACATTGCTCTTGGGCACGACGGCCATGGCGCGTCCCTTTGTAGCACCTCCCGGTTTGCCGGAGGCCAAGACCCGCAATCTGCGTCGCGCCTTTGATGCGACCATGACAGATCCGGAATTCCTGAAAGAAGCAGCCATCATGCGGGCTGATGTCGAGCCGACAACGGGCGAGGATGTGCAGAAGCTGGTCGCAGCTATGTATTCCACGCCAAAGCCGGTGGTTGAGCGCGCCAAAAAGCTGATTTCACCTTAAGGCTTTTCGATCGACTTGAGGCTTGCCATGGCGGCCTTGCACCGCCATTCTGCGCAACCATTTCGCCATATGAATACAGGGACCTGTCTGATGTTGAAAAAGCCTGCCCAAGCCGCCCGTGATCTGCATCCCATTATTCGTGATCGTTGGAGCCCGCGTGCTTTTGATGCCAGCAAGCCCGTCCCGCAGGATGCTTTGATTTCAGTTCTGGAAGCCGCACGCTGGGCAGCGTCTTCCAACAATGTGCAGCCATGGCGTTTCATTGTGGCGACCTCTGCCGATGCAGAGGCTCATGCCAAGGCGCTCTCAGGCTTCAACGAGCGCAACCAGCGTTGGGCAAAAAATGCACCTGTGCTGATCACCGCACTCTATCGCAAGGTCAATGACGAAGGCGCACCCAATGGCGCATCGGCCTTTGATCTGGGCGCAGCTGTTGCGCAGGCTGTTTTGCAGGCAACGGCGCTCGGGCTGGTTGTTCATCAGGCTGGCGGCATCGACAAGGACAAGATCCGCGCCACTTATGCCATCCCTGACGATACAGAAGTCGCGGTTGCTTTCGGTCTTGGTTATCAGGCCGAAGAAACTGTGCTGCCGGATGATCTGCGTGAACGTGAACATGCACCACGCGCGCGCAAGGATTTTTCGCAGATCGTTTTTGCTGGCAGCTACGGCACGCCTGCGAAACTCTGAATTTTCAAGAACGGCGAGCGCCGGGCGTCTCACGCCCGCGCTCTGCCACAAAGGCGATCTTTTCGCGCAGTGGCAGCGATGCCAGCAAAATCACCAGACAGATACCGGTGGCGATTTCAAAAGTCGTGCGCAAGCCCAGATGCTCGGCGGCCATGCCAGCGACAAAAGCCCCCACAGCCGGCGCACCACGCCAGATCATTCCATAAAGCGCCATGACGCGGCCACGATAATTATCGGGCAGGGATGATTGCACCAAGGCCTGAATGGATGTCGACATTGTATTCAGCGTGAAGCCGGTCAGGCCCGGGACAATAGTTGCGACCATTACGCTGGGCGAAATCAGAAAAGCGAATGTCGAGGCAATCAGGCCGAAAAATCCGGCATAGACCACAATGGTCAGGCCCTTCAATTTGCCGCGGCTGGCAATCCACACCGCACTGATCGCCGCACCAATGCCCATGCTGGAGGTCATCCAGGCAAGCCCTTGCGCGCCAGCATTGAACACTTGCCCTGAAAATCCCGGCAGCATGTCCTGAATGGGGCGCAATAAAATGGACGCGGTTGCAAGCAAAGCAAACAGCGGCCAGATGCCGACATCACGCGCGACAAAGGCCAAGCCTTCTTTCACATCCGACAACATCGAATTGGCAGGCTTTTTGTCACGCTCGGGTGGCGCTACATCGAGCTTCCACAAGGCAAAGACATACCAGGCCGTGCCGACCGCATGCGCAAAGAAACAGCCGGTAACACCAAAGACCGGAATGATGACCGCAGCAATGGTCGGGCCGATAAAACGCGAGACCTGAAACAAAGCGGAATCGAGCGCAATGGCGGTTGGAAAATCAGCGCGCGGAACAATGGCTGGCACAACCGAATGGCGCGCGGCCTGATGAAACGGATAGACCAAGCCTGACCAGAGCGAGAGCAAGACCAGCAATGTGATGTTGAGCCAGCCCATCAGCATGAACACAAACAGAAGCGTGTTCTGGATGAACAAGAGGCTCTCGGTCCGGCGCACAATGTCGAGCGGGGTTTTGCGATCCGCCAGCGCGCCAGCAAAGGGCGAGAGGATCAGCATGGGCGCGAGATCGGCCGCCGCGACAATGCCCAGCCAAAGGGGCGAATGGGACAATTCCCAAGCCAGCCAGCCGATACCAACCCGCTGCATCCATGAGGTGATGTAATTGGGGCCACCGCCTCCCACGAACCACGCATAATTGCGATGGGCGAATACGCGGGTGAGGGAAATGGCCATTTGAATCCGGCGCTCGGGTTGATGGATTTGAGAAGTGCCGCATACCGCGCCCAAGCGCAAGGGCGAGGTGGCACTCTGGCCCCCCGAATGCGTCACAAGTGGGCTTCTTTCCCAAGAGCGCCCCCATCGATCAGGCAGCCTCTCCCGAAATCGGGTGGAAAGAGATTGGTCCTTGGCCATGCTTGCCCCTAGACTTGGGGCAAAAGACGGTCAGGGAGGGGTGGCATATGAATCTCGTAAACAGGCTCGAAGGTCAGGTGGCCCTTATCACGGGCGGGGGTGGCGAGATCGGCACGGCCATCGCGTTGCGACTGGCGGCTGAGGGCTCGGCCATTGTCGTGGGTGACCTCGAGCTGGCAAAGGCGCAGGCCACAGCCGACAAGGTGATCGCGCAAGGCGGTCGGGCGACAGCGGCGCAAATCGATGTATCAGATGCTGCAGCCTGCGAAGCCATTGTTGCCTTTGCCATGCAAAGCTTTCAAAAGCTCACAACGCTGGTCAATGTGGCAGCAACCGTCATCCCTGACGGGACCGTCGAGACATTATCGCTCGATCAATGGAACAGGGCGATCGGCGTCAATCTCACCGGCGCTTTTCTGATGTGCAAATATGGTGTGCCGCAGATGCGTGCAGCGGGCGGTGGCAGCATTATCAATATTGCGTCGCAGCTCGGTCATTTGGGCGTGCAGCATCGCGCCCCTTATTGCACCACCAAGGCCGCTTTGATCTTTTTCACGAAGATTCTGGCGCAAGATCATGCGCCGGACAATATCCGCGCCAATTCCATTTCGCCGGGTTTCATCCTGACAGAGCGCTCCAGCAAGCGTGTGGGCGGCAAGGACAAGGCGCGCGTCCTCAACGGCCCGCGCCATCTGCTCAACCGTCCGGGCGAACCTGAGGAGATCGCAGCAGGGGCCGCTTTTCTTGCCTCCTCAGACTCGAGCTTTGTCACCGGAACGGATCTCCTGATCGATGGCGGCTATGTGACCTTCAAGGGCCGCATGACGCCGGAAGGCAAAACGGTGATGGTCTCCTGATTTTTTTGTGAGCGCCTGAACGAGCCCGTTCCGACCATTTGCCAGCCCCTCCAGTCACCTAGAGCGCTTCCTTGAATTAGTCTCATTCTAAACTGGCAATTTTCTGTCACCTGCGCGCATTGCGCACGTTGACAGGGTCTGTCTGTCCTGCCATCCAGAAGACACGAAGTTGCTGAAAACATTGCAGTTTCAAATCATTCTAAACTGGAGATCGGGCTCATGCGTTCCATTTTGTCATCAGCTTTTGCGCTTCTAGCATTGGGGTCACTGGCGTCCGCCAAGGAAATCCCGATCGGCAAGCCGAAGATTGTCGCCGGTATGGAAGTCGGCGCGGTCTATTTGCAACCGATTGAAATGTCGCCCGCTGGCATGATGCGCGCGGCAGCTGACTCGGATGTCCATATGGAAGCCGATATCAAGGCCACCGGTGACAACAAGAACGGCTTTGCGGAAGGCGACTGGATTCCCTATCTGGCGGTGACTTACGAGATCACCAAAGAAGGTGCGTCAGAAGCTCTGAAGGGTGATTTTATGCCGATGGTCGCCAATGACGGTCCCCATTACGGGGACAATGTGAAGCTGATGGGCCCGGGCAAATATAAGCTCAAGCTGACGGTGTCTTCGCCCGACAGCAATCCGCACGCCCATTTCGGTCGTCACACCGACAAGGAAACCGGCGTTAGCGAATGGTTCAAGACTTTTTCGACAGAATATGAATTCACCTATGCCGGAACCGGAAAGAAGGGAGCTTATTGATGAGAAGATTATTTGCATCCCTCCTGCTTGCCTTCGCGGTGAGCGCTGGTGTGCCGGCTGTGGCGGAGGAAGATCCGACCTTCCGCATCGAGTTCCGTGATGGTGAAGTGTCGCCGCGCGAGATCGTTGTGCCCGCCAACACGCGCATCCGTCTCGACCTGCATAATCTGGGTGAGACTCCGGCCGAGTTTGAAAG
>CANGRU010000053.1 GCA_947456315.1 Beijerinckiaceae bacterium
ATCCGGGCAATAAAAAAGGCCCTCTAGGGGGCCCGGTTATGCGCCATCGGCAGGGAAACGGGTCTCAAACCCGTCCTGTCTCAGGCGCGAAGCATACAACAAGCTTGGTGGCCACAGAGGCTACTCCAATTTCAGTCTGACAAGTTTACGGGAGGGGAGGCGCACGGTCAAGTGAAAGGCGCTTGGCCAATGGTCACAAATGACCGTTGTGGTTACTCGCGGGGATCGACCAGCATGACAGGGTCAATTTCCAGCGCTTTGGCGATCATCCGGAGCGTTTGGGCCGTGCCCTCACGCTTGCCGGATTCCAGATCGCTCAAATAGCCCTGGGTGAAGCCCGTCTTCTCAGCCACCTCGGCCTGCGTCATGCCCCGCCAATTGCGGACAGCGCGCAGGAGGCTCTCGCCCTTGCGGCAACGGGCCGAGACCTCGACGGGGAGGATGACGTCATAGCCGGCTTTGAGGTCAGCCATCCGCTGATCATAAATGGCGACAAGCTCGGCATTTTCTTCGGCGTCTTCAATCCGCTGCAAGAGCGCGTCGAATTCGGCCTTGGTCAGCAGAACCATTTCAGTCCCGCCGATATCAATGAACTTCGGATTGAGCTCGCCCATTTCAGTCACCCCGATAGGTCGCCTCATTCCGGCGACCGATGTAAATGGCCAGAACGGTCGTCCCGTCCTCATTGAAAACAGCGCGATACACGCCAATACGCATCCGCAATGCAGGACGTCCCGTCAGACGGATGACATCGCCCCTGCCGGTCAGGGCATAAGCCTCAAGAGCTCTCTCGACCGCCTCTTGTGCTTTCAAAGGCAGCGCAAACAGCTGTTTCTCCGCAAAACGGGTGTAAACAATCGTTTTCATAAAATATCACCAAATATAGCTATATGCAAGTGCTTTGAATGAATTCTCCAAGCTTGCCACGGATTTGCGCGCCCAGCCACCCCGCCAAAAGGCAGGGCCTAATCCCTAAATCCCTGTTGCAGAGCCCCGACCCGTCTCTAGGATGCAGGCAGGACCCCGAAAACAGGGGCCGGACAGATCAGGGAGGGGGCGCATGACCTTGCGCATTCTGGGGCTCATTGGAGCCGGGTTGATGGCGGCCACAAATTTGGCTGCCGCCGCCGATGATACGCTCGCCGCATTCTACAAGGGCAAGACGGTCACTGTGCTGATCGGCTCCTCGCCGGGTGGCGGCTATGATCTTTATGGCCGCATCATCTCGCGTTATCTCGGCCAACACATTCCCGGACAGCCGACGGTTGTTCCCGCCAACATGCCGGGCGCGGGAAGTCACACAGCCGCCGCGCATATTTACAATGCGGCCGCCAAAGACGGGACCGTCATCGGCGCGCTGCAATCGCCTGTCGCCTTCGAGCCCTTCTTGGCGGGGCGCAGCTTCAATTACGACCCGACCAAATTCGTCTATCTCGGCAGCGCCAATGATGACGTCTATCTGTGCATCGCGCGCGTCGATGCGCCCGTGCAAAAGTTTGAAGATCTCTTCACCAAAGAATTGCTGATGGGTGGTGTGCAATCCTCCTCGCCTGCTGACAATCCGATCTTCATCAACAATGTGCTGAACGCGAAGTTCAAAGTCATCACCGGCTATCCCGGCACGCGCGAGATCGGGCTCGCCATCGACCGCAATGAAGTGCATGGCGCTTGCGGTGTCGCTTGGCCTTCGATCTCGGTGACAAACCCCGGCTGGTTTGATGGCAGCAAGCCGGGGCGCATGCGCGTGCTGGTGCAGACGCACGCCACAGGTGCAGCAGATCTCAATGCGCAAGGCGTGCCGAAGATCACCGACTTCGCCAAGACGGACGAGCAGCGCGCCATGCTCGATCTCTATTTCAGCCAGACGGCTTTTGGCCGCCCCTATCTTGTCTCGCCTGATGTGCCAGCAGATCGCATCGCAGTACTGCGGGTCGCCTTCAAGGCGACGATTGAAGATCCCAAGTTGCAAGAAGAAACCAAGCGCATCGGTGTCGAGGCCAATCATGTCCCCGGTGAAAAGCTGCAAGATATGGTCAAGCGGCTCTATGCAACGCCAGCTGATCTCACCGCCAAAATGAAAGCGGCGACCGTTCCCAAAAACTGATCGCACCAAGAAATAAGAAAAGGACAATCCATGGCCAAGCCACCCTTTCGTGCCGAGCATATCGGCAGCTTGCTGCGCCCTGCAGCGCTGCTCGACATGCGCGAAAAATATCGGCGCAGCGAAGTCACCTTTGCTGCGCTCGAAGCTGCCACCAGCGCGGCGATTGAAGAGGCGGTGCGCTTGCAAGAGCGTGTCGGCCTGCAAGTTGTCACCGACGGCGAGTTTCGCCGCGAGGCCTATCATTCCTACTTCTTCCGCCAGCTCGGCGAAGTCTCGCTCGACAATCCCGCCGACCATCAGGCACATGGGCGCGGTGCACAGCCGCAAGCCACCATTGCCTCACGCCTCAAATGGACCAAGCCCATCCATGTGCAGGATTTCGAATTTCTGAAAGCCCGCACCAAGGCGACACCCAAAATTACCATCCCCGGCCCGTGCGCTTTGCATTTCCGCGGCGGCAATCAGGCAGCACTCGCCACCGCCTACAGCGATATGGATCTCTTCTGGGAAGATATGATCGCCGCCTATCGCGCCGAGCTCAATGCGCTGGCGGCGGCGGGCTGCACCTATGTGCAGATCGACGAGACTGCTTTTGCCAAATTCGGTGATGCCGATGTGCAAGCGCAATTGGCGGCGCGTGGTGATGATTGGGACAAGCTCATCGATTTTTACATCGATGTCACCAACCGCGTGTTGCGTGATCTACCAAGCTCACTGACCATCGGCATGCATTTGTGTCGCGGCAACCGCGGCGGCAAATGGCATGCAGAAGGCAGTTATGAGACGGTTGCCGACCGCCTCTTCAACAAGCTCGATATTACCACCTTCTTTCTGGAATATGATTCCCCGCGCGCGGGCACATTCACGCCGCTGCGTCTTGTGCCCAAAGACAAGCATGTCATTCTGGGTCTGGTCTCGACCAAGAGCGATGAGCTCGAAGACAAACAGGCGTTGAAGGCCCGCATCGAAGAGGCCACGAAATTTGTGGCGCTCGACAAACTCGGCATCAGCCCGCAATGCGGCTTTGCCAGTGTGGAATCCGGCAATCCGATTTCACCTGCCACACAGGAAGCGAAACTGAAGCTTGTCGCAGATGTCGCGCGCGAGGTGTGGGGCTGAGGGGTCGGGTCCCCCTCCCCCTTGAGGGGAGGGGCTAGGGGTGGGGGTCGCGCCAACTGACTTGTTCAGCGCGAAGCCAAACCAACGTCCAACATATAATGACCCCCACCCCGCTCGGGCTAATGCCCGAGTCGTCCCTCCCCTCAAGGGGGAGGGAGGATCACAAGGACGCCGACACCACGTCCCACGCCGCCTCCGGCGCGACCAAGTCGAACTCCGGCAATTGGTGGCGCACGAAGGTGAATTGTCGTTTGGAATAAGCGCGTGTGTCGCGCTGGCCGCGCTCAATCGCCGCTTCCAGTGTCGAGGTCCCGCGCAAATAGTCGATCAGTCCGGGCACGCCATGCGCGCGCATGACGGGCAGCGCGGGGTCAAGACCTCGTGCCGCCAAAGTCTCGACTTCCTCGAGCGCCCCCGCCTCCATCATGGTGAGAAAACGCGCATCGATCCGCGCCTTCAAAACCTCGCGCTCGGGCGCCAGAAAGAAAGCGCGCGTGGTCGATGGCTCCAAGAGAGGCACTCCGGGGCGCGCCTGAAACGAGACCAGTGGCGCGCCGGTGGCTTCAAACACTTCCAAAGCGCGCAAGATGCGCTGGGGGTCGGTCGGGCGCAGGCCCGCCGCTGTCGCAGGATCAACCGCTGACAAGCGGGCATGCAGCTCTTGAGGCGCGAGGCCCGAGGCCTGCGCCCGCACCTTCGCGCGCACATCCTCGGGGACGGCCGGAATATCGGAGAGGCCGCGCAGCAGGGCCTTGAAATACATGCCCGTGCCGCCGGTGAAGATCGGCAAGCGTCTCTGCGCGTGAAGCTCGGCAATCAGCGCCTTGGCATCCTCGACCCAGCGCCCGACAGAATAATTCTCCAACCCGTCCACATGGCCAAAGAGCCGGTGGGGCACCTGCCCCTCTTCCTCAAGGGTCGGGCGCGCCGTAATGACCCGCAAATCGTGGTAGACCTGCATGGAATCCGCATTGACCACGACACCGCCTGTGGCTTCAGCCAGCCGGATGGCCAAAGCGGACTTGCCGCTGGCCGTTGGTCCTGCAATGAGAAGGGCAGATATTTCAACCACGGTCCGAAAGCCCCTTCATGACTTTTGTTGCCACGCTGATCTCCAACCCTGCCCGCCCCGCGCTCGACGAGGCGCTACTGGCCAAGGCCGCTTCGGCCCTGCCGGCAGCAAGCGCCCCTGACTGGCTGGCGCCCAACATTGCAGCCGACATCTCCTTCGCACCTCAGGGGCCGACAGACAACCGCGCGCTGGCTGATGCCGTGCGCGCCGCTCTTGGCGGTGCCCCCGTTGACGTCATCGTTCAGGAGAAAGCCACACGGCGCAAGAAGCTGTTTCTGGCTGACATGGATTCCACCATGATCGGGCAGGAATGCATCGATGAGCTTGCCGATTATGTCGGCAAAAAAGAACATGTGGCCGCCATTACCGAGCGCGCCATGCGCGGCGAAATCGAATTCGAACCCGCTCTGCGCGAACGCGTGGCTCTGCTCAAAGGGCTCGATGCGAAAATCGTCACGCAAGTGATTGCCGAGCGCATCACCTTCACACCGGGTGGGCGCGAACTGGTGCGCACCATGCGGGCCAATGGCGCGCATACCGCACTTGTCTCAGGCGGCTTCACGCTTTTCACCAGCGCGGTGGCCGAGGCTATCGGTTTTCATGAAAATCGCGCCAATGTGCTGATCGTGGAAGATGATCAATTTGCTGGCCTTGTCAGCGAACCCATTCTTGGCAAGGAAGCCAAACTGGCCTCGCTGATCGAATTGCGCGAGCGCCACAGCTTGCGCCCGCAAGACACAATGGCGGTGGGCGATGGCGCGAATGATCTGGCTATGCTGGGCGAAGCGGGACTGGGTGTGGCCTTTTATGCCAAACCTGCTGTCGCAGCCGCAGCGCATGCGCGGATCGATCATTCCGATCTGAGCGCCCTGCTCTATGCGCAGGGATATAAAGCAGCAGATTTCGTCAAATAAACACCGTCATTGCGAGCGAAGCGAAGCAATCCAGAGAGCAACCTTTAGCTTTCTGGATTGCTTCGTCGCTTTCGCTCCTCGCAATGACAGCAAAGAAAAAGGCGGGCCAAAGCCCGCCTTTCTCGTCACTCACGGCAAAGCTTAATCCAAATTCAACGCCACAAAGCGGACATCGCCTTGCGCATTGGCAACGAGGAACAGCGCGCTTTTGCGGCCCTGATCTTTCAGCGCCTTGGTGCGGGCTGCAACGTCGGTCGGCTTCGACACGGCTTCCTGATTGATTTCAACAATCGTGTCGCCCGGCTGGATGCGTTTTTCAGCGGCGGGTGAATTGGCATCCACTGCCATCACAACGACACCCTTCACGCTGTCCTTGATGCCGAATTTCTTGCGAACATCCGCATCAAGCGAGCCGAACTCCATGCCGAAAGCTTTCTGCACGGCCGGACGGCCGGGCTGCGCATCACCCTGCGACTTCTTGTCGAGTGAGGCTTGCTTCTCGCCATCTTCAAGACGACCCAGCGTGACTTTCAAAGTCTGCTCTTTGCCATCGCGCATGACGACCACATCGACCTGCTTGCCGACCGGGGTCGCAGCCACCAGCTTGGGCAGATCGCGAGATTCCGTCACATCCTTGCCGTCAAACTTCAAAATAACATCGCCCGCTTTCATGCCTGCCGGCTTGCCCGGACCTTTTTCGTCCACCACAGCCACCAGAGCACCGCGTGCTTTGCCAAGTTTCAGGCTTTCTGCAATCGCATCATCAACATTCTGAATGCGAACACCCAGCCAGCCACGGCGTGTCTCGCCGAAGCTGATCAGCTGATCGATAATCGGCTGCACAGTGGCGGACGGTGTGGCAAAACCAATGCCGACCGAACCGCCAGACGGCGACAGGATCGCCGTATTCACGCCAATCACATCGCCGTTCATGTTGAACAGCGGGCCGCCCGAATTGCCTTTGTTAATCGAGGCGTCGGTCTGGATGTAATTGTCATACGGGCCGCTATCGATGTTGCGATTGCGCGCCGAGACAATGCCGGCTGTCACCGTTCCGCCAAGCCCGAAGGGATTGCCGACCGCCATGACCCATTCGCCGACACGCATCTTTTCGCTGTCACCGAATTTCACCGCCTTCAGCGGCTTTTCCGGCTTCACGCGCAAGACAGCAATATCGACCTTGGCATCTTTGCCGACGATCTCGGCTTTCAGCTTTTGACCATCGGTGAAAATCACCGTGATCTCTGTCGCATCGGCAATGACGTGATTATTGGTGATCACAATGCCCGCGGCATCGATGACAAAGCCCGAGCCCAGTGACGAGGAACGGCGCTGGCGCGGGGCTTGGCCCGGCTGGCCTTCATTGCCGCCCTGCCCCTGACGGCGGCGGAAAAACTCTTCGAACAAATCGTCGAACGGCGTGCCTTGCGGAAGGTTGGGAATGCCGGCGCGCTTTTCTTCCACCGTGGTGGAAGCAGAAATATTGACCACGGCGGAACTGACAGCATCGGCCAGATCAGCAAAACTTTCAGGCGCGCTGCGTGCCTGTGCCATCACGGGCGCGAGCGGCGTGACAAACAGAGAGAGAACCAGCGCGGCACAAGCCGTGCGCTGAAAACTTTGGGGAACAAACGAACGGACACCCATGGTGGGTCTTCCTCCAATGCGGCCCTGCGGGGCCTTGATCTTCAAGCGCAGCAATGGGCCCGTTGTGGGCCCATCACCAATCTAGCGGACATTTGCGTCTCGACCAGCCCTGCCAGCGCTTATCGCGCGGGCGCGGGCTTTTTGCCGTCCGGCTGGCCGAAGAACCGGAAGAAATCGGACGTCGGGCTCAGGATGAGCCGCGTTTCGCCGGACTTCAAGCCCGTCTCATAGGCCTGCATGGAACGGTAAAAGGCGAAGAAATTCGGGTCGACGTTGTAAGCCTCCGCAAAAATGCGGTTTCTTTCTGCGTCACCCTCACCGCGTGTCTGGTCGGCCTGACGCTGCGAGTCAGCCCGCAAGACAACCACATCACGATCCGCACGTGCCCTGATACGCTGCGCCGTCTCGGCACCTTGCGCACGGAACTCCGCCGCCTCACGTGCACGCTCGGTGCGCATGCGATCAAACACGCGGTCGGAAATCTGCTTGGGCAGATCGGCGCGACGGATGCGCACATCCACCACTTCGACGCCCAAACGAACAGCTTCCGCATTCACCAGATCACGGATCGAGACCATGAGCGTCGAGCGACCCTCACGGATGATCTGCACCATCGGCGCTTCACCCAAAACACGGCGCAAAGCCGAGGACAGCACGGAGCCGAGCTGGTTGTTGGCGCGCTCGATCGTGCCAACGGTCTGGTAGAAGCGCAGCGCATCAACAATGCGATAGCGCAAGAAGGCATCAACTTCGATGCGATTGTTGTCGGAGGCCAGCACTTCCTGCTTCGGCGTTTCCAGATCAAGGATACGACGATCAAGCAGCGTCACGGTTTCGATGAAGGGAACCTTCACATGAAGACCGGGACTGGTGACAAGCGCGCGACCGGGGATCGGCTCGCCCAAGCGCAACACAAGGGCTTGCTGGTTTTGTCCGACCGTAAAGAGCGAGGCAGCGGCAACCACCACGCCAACAACAAGAAGGACAACGAGGATCAGTCCATTGACGGGATTTTTCATCGCGCAGCACCTCCCTGCGGAGCGGCAGGTGCAGGCGTGTTCAAACCCTGCAACGGCAGATAAGGCACAACACCCGAGCCGCCATTCTGGTCAACGATCACCTTGTTCATACCGGAGAACACACGCTCCATCGTTTCCAGATAGATACGCTCGCGCGTCACATCGGGTGCATTCTTGTATTGCTGATAAACCTGCGTGAAGCGCGAGGCCTGACCCTTGGCTTCATTCACCGTCTGCTCGCGATAACCTTCGGCTTCCTGAATGATGCGTGCTGCATCACCACGGGCTTCCGGCACAACGCGGTTGGCATAGGCTTCCGCCTCATTGCGCAAACGATCCTGATCCTGCTGGGCTGCCGTCACATCGCGGAAGGCGGCCACAACCTGCTCGGGCGGATCGACCGACAAGAGCTGCACCTGCAAGATCATCACGCCGGCTTTATATTCATTGAGCACTTTCTGCGTGAGCTCTTGGGCTGCAGGCTCGATCAATTTGCGCTCGGCTGTGAGAATGCGCTGGATGGGCGTGCGACCAACGATCTCGCGCATCACGCTTTCAGCAACTGCGCGCACGGTCTCGCGCGGCTCGCGCACATTGAAGGCGTAATCTTCCGGACGCACCGGATCGATCTGCCAGATGACGCGGAATTTCACGTCGGC
>CANGRU010000054.1 GCA_947456315.1 Beijerinckiaceae bacterium
GCTTGAAGTAAGTGTAGAGCAGCTTCGACTTGTTCGACATGGCCGAGATCGGCGTGTCGGTGCCCATCGAGCCGACAGCTTCCTGACCGGTGATGCCCATCGGCGCCATCAGAATGGCGAGATCTTCCTGCGTGTAGCCGAAAGCCTGCTGGCGATCGAGCAGCGACACATCGGTGCGCGACGCACGCGGCTCAACGGTCTTCAGATCTTCGAGAACGATCTGCGTATTGTCGAGCCATTGCTTGTACGGATGCGAGGTCGCAAGCTGGCGCTTGATTTCTTCGTCCGAGACAATGCGACCCTGCTCGAGATCGATGAGCAGCATCTTGCCCGGCTGCAGACGCCACTTGGTGACGATCTTCTCTTCGGGAATCGGCAACACGCCCATTTCGGACGCCATGACGACGAGACCATCATCAGTGACAATGTAGCGGGCCGGACGCAGACCGTTGCGGTCGAGCGTGGCACCGATCTGGCGACCATCGGTAAAGGCCACAGCGGCAGGGCCATCCCACGGCTCCATCAAGGCGGCGTGATATTCGTAGAAGGTGCGGCGCTCTTCATCCATCAAAGGATTGCCAGCCCAAGCTTCAGGGATCAGCATCATCATGGCATGGGCGAGGGAATAGCCGCCCT
Source organism: Beijerinckiaceae bacterium (assembly GCA_947456315.1). GTDB lineage: Bacteria > Pseudomonadota > Alphaproteobacteria > Rhizobiales > Beijerinckiaceae > Terripilifer. Next base: position 637 of record CANGRU010000054.1, read on the forward strand.
GCACCAGAAACTCGAGCGCATTGTCGAAGCAGGCTGTGTCCGACTGGCCTTCATAGGAAATCGGCCAGAGCTTGGTGATGTCGTCACCAAACAGGTCGGACGCCACAGAAGCCTGACGCGCGGCCATCCAGTTCACATTGCCGCGCAGCGTGTTGATTTCGCCGTTATGCGCGACCATGCGGTAAGGATGCGCCAGTGACCAGGTCGGGAATGTGTTGGTGGAGAAGCGCTGGTGAACGAGCGAGATCGCTGATTCAAGGCGCGCATCTTTCAGATCCAGAAAATAATCGCCGAGCTGGGTGGCGAGCAGCATGCCCTTGTAGACGAGCGTGCGCGATGACAGCGAGACGGGATAGAAACCCTTCGTGCGCTTGTCCTTGAGATTGTAAACCGTGTTCGAAATCACCTTGCGCAGCAAGAACAACTTGCGCTCGAAGGTTTCCTGATCGGCTGTGCCCGCACCGCGACCGATGAAGATCTGCTTGTGCACAGGCTCGGTCGGCTTGACGCTTTCGCCAAGGCCTGACGGGTCGACCGGCACATCGCGCCAACCGAGGAACGTCTGGCCTTCGTCAGCCACAACCTTCTCGACAATGGCCTCGACAATCTTGCGGCCTTCCGCATCGCGCGGCAGGAAGAGGGCGCCGACGGCGTAATCGCCTTCCTTGGGCAGAGTGAAGCCAAGGCGGGCTGATTCTTCGCGCAAGAAGCGGTCGGGAATCTGCACGAGCATGCCGCAACCATCGCCCGCTTTCGGGTCGGCACCGACAGCGCCGCGATGATCGAGGTTCAGAAGAATCTCGAGACCCTTGGCCACAATGTCATGCGACTTGCGATTGTGCATATTGGCGACGAAGCCAACGCCGCAGGCATCTTTTTCGTTCGAGGGATCATACAAGCCATGCGCCTCAGGCAGCGCGTGATCAATCATCGAAACGGAAGAGGGCAACTGCGACATGGGGCGAACTCCAGAAAGCGAGAGAGAGGCGGCGGATGTGGCCGTGCGTTTCGGCTCACCGTTCAATCCGGTGATCGCTGCGCCCTGCACGTCGTCCTTCGAAAATCCGCTCATTTCCCGCTCCAGATCGTGGTTACGATCAAACAAAAGTCGAAACCGGCGGCTGCTATGCAGCCCGTACGGCCTTGAAGACCATGCAAGAGGCGCGCCGCCGCCAAGCTGTGGCGATGATCGGCTGGTCTCAAATGGTCAGTAAAGCTGTCCTATTAACAGGCGCGCGAACATGCCAGAATTATGGCAGTCACACAAGCGATGAAAAGCCCTATCGGAAGCGGCAACTGGGCGCAGGTGGACAAGTCCTGCAAAGAGCTGGCCGCGAGACAAGAATTCCCGAAAAGACAACGCTGTGGCACGGGTTTCGGATCACTTTTGCCAGCCCGGCCTGAGCCGGAAGCCAGCCCTGCCGGACGACCTGCCCCGACACTTCGGGCGCCACCACCAAGCCTCCCCTTTTTGCCATAGGGACCAGACATTTTTGGTCATGCCTCTGGAAAGCATGCCACATCTGCCCTGCCGGGCACCGCTTTATCTACTAAGCTATTGATTTTAATAAGATAAATACGCGAATTGCCAATCTCTGGCCGATCTTCTGCATAGATATTGGGCATTCGGGCGCAATCTGCGCCGAAAAGCAAAAAGGGCGCCTGCAAGGGCGCCCCTTAGAGATGCAAAGAGCCCCGACCTTATGCGGCCTTGGCTTCCACGAGCTTGGCGCCGATCGGAATGCGGCGCGGCTTGGCAGCTTCGGGGATCTCGCGGACGAGATCGACATGCAGCAGACCATTTTGTAGCGAGGCACCCGTCACGCTGACATGATCGGCAAGCTGGAAGCGGCGCTCGAAAGCGCGTGCCGCAATGCCCTGATAGAGCACCTCGGCCTGCGCACCATCTTCGGTGCGGACTTCTTTGCCGCCTTTGATGATGAGGGTGTTTTCGCGTGTCTCGATGGTCAGGTCGTTCTCGGCAAAGCCGGCGACGGCAACCGAGATGCGATAATCATTCTCGCCTGTGCGTTCGATATTATAGGGCGGGTAGGAATTGGCCACATCCACACCCGACGCCTGGTCGAGCAGGGAGAACAAACGGTCAAAACCAACCGTCGAACGATAAAGTGGCGAAAGATCAAAGTGACGCATGACATATCCTCCTGATGAGCGATACCAATCAGCACGTCCGAGAAGTGGCCCGTGCTGATCATCAGGTAGGAATGGCTTTTCGGGGTTTCAAGGGGCCCCTCGCAATGATGGTGGTTAGCGTGTGACCTGCGTGATCCAGTCCAGATAGGATTGTGATCCGGCATCGATATCAAAGCGCAGGATTTCCGGCGTGTCGTAATCATGGACTGCGCGGATTGCGGCTTCCACATCCCCCCAGTCAGCCGCCTTGGCTTTGATGATCAGCAGATCTTCCGCTTCATCGCGCAAAGCGCCTTGCCAGACATAATGGCTGCGCACGGGCATGGTCTGGATACAGGCGGCGAGCTGCTTGGACAGCAAGCTTTCAATGATCTTCTGCGTGGTCGCGCCCTGCGCCGTTGTGAGGATCATGCAGAACATAAAGACTCCGTCTACGTGCGCGCCCGCTTCTCCCTTGGGGAGAAGCTGTCAGCGGAGCTGACTGATGAGGGGCCGTGCCTCGAGGGCGGTAGCCCCTCATCCGTCACGCTTCGCGTGCCACCTTCTCCCGCAGGGAGAAGGGAAATTACACCCAGCCCGCCAGCTCGCGCTTCACAACCGTTTCGAGCACGCGCATGCCGCCTTCGCTGTCATTGAGGCAATCAATGCGCGCGAATTTTTCGCCGCCCGCATGTTCGAAATATTCGGCATTTTCGCCGCCGATTTCTTCGATCGTCTCAAGGCAGTCAGCGGTAAAGCCCGGCGTGATGACGGCGATTTTCTTGATGCCTTTTTCGGGCAAAGATTTGATCGTCTCATCCGTATAGGGCCGCAACCATTCGGCGGGCCCGAAGCGCGACTGGAACGTCGTCATGATCTTGTCCGGACCCCAGCCCAGTTTTTCACGCAACAGACGCGTCGTCTTCATGCAATGGCAATGATAGGGGTCGCCCTTGTCGAGATATTCGCGCGGCACACCATGATAAGAGGCCAGCACCAGATCAGGCTCGAAATCGAGTTTGGCGAGTGACTCATGAATGGAGCCCGCAAGCGCATCCACATAAACCGGATCATCATGCCAAGGCGGCGCCACACGCAAAATCGGCTGCCAGCGCATGGTCTTCAAAACATCGAAAGCCTTGTCACAGACAGTCGCCGTGGTAGCGGCGGCATAATGGGGATAAAGCGGCACCAGCAAAATGCGTTCGCAACCCTGCGCCAACAGCGCATTCATGCGCGATTCAATCGATGGATTGCCATAGCGCATGGCCCAATCCACCACGACGCGGGCGGGATCCACATCGCCCAAGCCACCCTTGGCGACAAAGGCGGCCAGTTTTTCAGCCTGCGAGCGCGTGATGGTTTTCAGCGGACCTTCATTGCGCTCTTTGTTCCAGATCGTGTCGTAATCGCGACCCTTGGGGCCGGGGCGCACGCTCAGGATGATGAGATTGAGAATGAGCCACCAGATGACGCGCGGTGTTTCAATGACGCGGCGATCCGACAAAAACTCTTTCAGATAACGGCGCATCGACCAGTAATCGGTCGCATCCGGCGTGCCGAGATTGACGATGAGCACGCCAATGCGCCCGAACGCCACTTGCGGATGATCCTTCGGCCAGGAGGCAGGCGCTGCCGCTCCGGGCTGCATAAAATCCGCAAATGCTTTTTTGATCGCCTGCAACATGCCATTTTCGCCTTTAACGCCACAGACCCGCAAAATGATGGACGGGGCCATGGCCGCGTCCCACTTCCAGCGCGTCAGCGGCGCGCAGGGCCTGCGTGAGATAATCTTTTGACAGCTGGACCGCCTCGACAAGCCCGAACCCCTTTGCCAGATGCGCGGCAATGGCGGAGGAAAGCGTGCAGCCCGTTCCATGTGTATTCTTGGTGTCTACGCGCGGGGCCGAGAAACGGCTCACCTGACCGCCTGCAAAAAGCACGTCCGGCGCAGTCGCACCCGATAAATGCCCGCCCTTGACGAGCACGGCGCGCGCGCCCTGATCAGCCAACCGGCGGGCGAGAGGCTCAAGGCCTGCCTCTTCGGTAGGCATATCAACTTCAGCAAGACGTGTGGCTTCGTGCAGATTGGGGGTGATGAGGCTCGCCAGCGGAAACAACATTTCACGCATGGCCTCGACCACACCGGGCGCGCCCAGCGAATGGCCCGAGGTCGCAACCAGTACCGGATCGAGCACAATATGCGCGGGCTTGTGCGTGCGCAGACAGGCCGCCACCGCACTCACAATCTCGGGCGAACCAAGCATGCCGATCTTTACAGCATCCACGCGCACATCGGCAAAGATGGCCTCGATCTGGCTCGCGATAAAGGCGCTGTCAGGCACATGCACACCGCTGACGCCTTGTGTGTTTTGAGCCGTGAGCGCGGTGATCGCCGCCATGCCGTAGCAGCCGAGTGCCGAGAATGTTTTCAGATCAGCCTGAATGCCAGCGCCACCGGATGGATCAGAACCGGCGATTGAAAGAACGTTGGGAATCATCGCGTCACTCCCCGTCATTGCGAGCGAAGCGAAGCAATCCAGGAGCCACACGTAAGGCCTCTGGATTGCTTCGCCGCTGCGCGCCTCGCAATGACGGCATCGTCATCACACCGGCAGATCAAGTAAGCCACCCGCGCCATCTTCGGCACCAAACAACAGACGCCCACCATCCGCGCTCCAAGCGAAGCTCGAAATGGCCCCCGCTTTTTCGCCTTCCGGCACAGAGCGCACGAGAATCTCGGCCGCATCCGTGATGCGGCAGATCATCACCCAGCCATCATCATAGCCGATAGCGACAACCAGCGAGCGCGGATGAAAAGCCACGCGTGTCACTTTGGCGGGGCGCACGCCGCATTCGCGCGGGCCTTTGCCCATCGGCCCGTCTTTCGACTGGAACGGCCAGATGATGCAGGCTTCCGCACCCGATGTCGCCATCCAGTTGCCATCCGCCGACCAGGAGAACGAGCGCGTCTTGGTCGGATAGCCCGTCATGCGCATGTCTTTGTGATCTTGCACACGCCAACCATGAAGCGCTGCTTCCTGCATAGCTGAAACAATGAACTTGCCATCCGGCGAGACAGTCACATCGAGATGCGAGCCCGCCCATTTGAAAAACTCGGGCTCGGCCGCCATGTTGGGAAACCACAGCGACACGCCATTGTAATGCGACAACGCCAGACGATACCCCTTGGGCATGAAAGCCAGACCACGCACGGATGACGGCGCGGTCATGTTTTTCACCTCGCCCTTTTCATTGCGCGAAAACACCTGCTTGCCGGACGCCCAGGCCATCGGCCCATCACCGCGCACGGCCAGCGCATCGATCCAGCCTTTTTCTTTGGCGATCTGCTCGACCGAGCCATCAGCAGAGGTCGCCACCACGCGACCATCATCACCACCCGTGATCAGACGCGAACCATCGCACTGACCAACCAGAATGACGGCATCGTCATGCGCCATGACTTTGCGGCTTTGCCCACCTTCAAACAGAATGATCTCGCCGCTCGCCAAAGCAAAAGCCGGCACATCATCCAGAAAACCGCTGGCGACAATTTCCGCATCAGCGCTGAGCGCTGTGACATATTGGGTCATTGATTGCGACATGGCGCTTAAATCTCTTCCTCGAGCGCATCCTCATCCAAGGGCTGCGGATAAAAACTCAAAGCGACAGAGGCCTGCAGAGCGCCCAAGCAATCCATCAGATTGGCGGGCAATTCGCAGGAAAAGCTTTCCGCCTGATCATCCACCATCAGACCGATTTCCAGCTTGAGGCGGCGCGCCATGGCACCCGCGAAGAGATCAACATCGGCCTCGATGAAATGGCGATCGAACCAGAGCGCAAAACGCGCACAGGCTTCATCGACAATGCCATCACCGATCTGGCTATCGAGATCATAGGTCAGCGCACGCAGACCTTCGCGCATTTCATCGCGGACCGGCTTGCCAAGGACGTCCGGCAGATCGCCGGAAAAACCGCGCAGATCAACACGCAGCAAAGCGCCGATGACAATCGCCTCGCCCGAAATCATCAGGCGACCGCGCAAGCAAGAAAGCCACGACGCAGCTCATCCTGCTTCAACTTGCGACCGATGAAGACAATGCGCGACTCGCGGCTTTCACCCGGCTTCCATTCGCGCTGCAAATCTCCATCCAGAATCATATGCACGCCCTGGAAGACAAAACGCTTGGGCTCATCGGGAAACGACAAAATGCCTTTCGAGCGCAGAATGTCGGGGCCCATATCCTGCACGATCTTGTTGATCCACGGCATGAACAGATCAGGGTTCACCGGGCCATCAATGCGCATCGAGATCGACTGGATCTCGTCATCATGAATGGTCTTCAACCCGCCATGGTCATGGCCGCAATCGGGGCCACAATCTTCACCATGCTCGTGCCCATGATGATCGTGATGGGCATGGCCGTGGTGGTCGTGATGATCGTGCCCGCAATCAGGCCCGCACTCGTCGCCGTGCGCATGGCCATGGTGATCATGATCATGGCCATGATGATCGTGGTGATCATGATCCTGCGCCTTCAGGAAGGCGGGCTCGAGTTCGAGAATACGGTCGAGATCAAACGCATTGCGACCGAGCACCACATCGAGCGGCACATTGCATTTCACTGCGCGGTGAATTTGCGCATAGGGGTTGATGCCACGAATCCGCGCTTCGACTTCTTCGATCTCGGCCGGCGTCACGAGATCGGTCTTGTTGACGATGATGACATCGGCAAAGGCGATCTGGTTCTTGGCTTCGGGCGCATCTTTCAGGCGCGCCGCCAGAAACTTCGCGTCCGCCACAGTAACAATGGCATCGAGACGCGCCTCATCGGCGATTTCCTGATCGACAAAGAAGGTCTGGGCGACAGGTGCCGGATCGGCCAGACCCGTGGTCTCGACAATGATCGCGTCAAACTTGCCCTTGCGCTTCATCAAGCCTTCGATGATGCGGATCAGATCGCCGCGCACGGTGCAGCAGATGCAGCCATTGTTCATCTCGAAGACTTCTTCGTCGGCACCCACAATCAGATCGTTGTCGATGCCGATCTCGCCGAATTCATTGACGATGACCGCATAGCGCTGGCCATGCTGCTCGGAGAGAATGCGGTTGAGCAGCGTGGTCTTGCCGGCGCCGAGATAGCCGGTGAGCACGGTGACGGGTGTCTTCTGCGACATGACGGTCTCCGAAAAGGGGGGCGGCGGGCAGCAAGGCCCGCAAAAGGGTCGAGGGACATGTGACGATGCACCCCCGCCCGGTCAAGGGGTTCTGCGGATTTACAGCGCCGCCAGAGCGTCGCGGGCGGCTTTTTCACCGCTCTCCCATGCCCCATGGGCGGTGGAGAAGAAATGGGGCGAAACCGCCTCGCCTGCAAAGAACAGCCGCCCGACCGGGGCCGCCAGTCTGGCTCGCGCGCCCGCATGCCCCGGCAGGGCATGGGAATAGGAGCCCAGCGCCCAAGGGTCACGCGCCCAGCTCGAGGCGGCCAATGGGCGCAGACGGGCCCGGAAATCCGCGCCCATGACAGCGACCAGCTGCTCAATGGCAAAATCGGCAAAGGCCGCCAGCCCGCCGATCTCCAATTCGCGCGCGCACTGCCCGCCGAAATAGGCCTCGATCATCGGGCGCCCGAAAGGCCGCACATGGTAATTGGCCGTGCCCACACGATCCGTCGCGCCATAAATGCGCGAGTCGATCTCAAA
>CANGRU010000055.1 GCA_947456315.1 Beijerinckiaceae bacterium
GGCCGCGACATCGTCAACAAAATGGTGCGTGTCGCCGATCTCACCCGCAACGCATTCATGACTGGCGATCTGTCGACCGTCATGAGCCCGCGCACGGTGATCACCTGGTCGGAAAATGCAGACATCTTCAAGGATGTCGGCTTTGCCTTCCGCCTCACCTTCCTCAACAAGTGCGACGAACTCGAGCGCACACTTGTGGCGGAATTCTACCAGCGCTGCTTCGGTCAGGAATTGCCCGAAAGTGCTGTGAATGTGGTGATGAGCTAACGAGCTTCAGGCTCGCGCACGAGTGAACGAATGACATCGAACCGCAAGCCCGCCACCAAGGCCGATGCGCCGCAGGAACCGTTCAAGAGAGCGGTGGCGGGCTGCATGCGCGCTATGTCCGGCACGCAAGAACTTGAAGTGACTTTTGCGGCCGATCGTCCCTCGTTGATTGGCACGGGGGATGGCGCAAAAGCGCGCTTGCCGGAACCCGCCCGCAAATTGTCAGCGCGTGAAGTCGCCATTGTGCGCGGTCATGCCGATGCCATGGCTTTGCGTCTGGCTTGCCATGACGAGCGCATGCATAAAAAGCTTCTGCCGCAGCAACAAAATGCACGCGCCGTATTTGAAGCGGTGGAACAGGCGCGTGTCGAATCCATCGGTTCGCGCCGCATGCTGGGCGTGGCTTCCAATCTCACCGCCATGCTGGATGATCGCTATCACCGCGGCACTTATGCCGAGGTGACGGACCGCGCTGATGCGCCGATGGAAGATGCGGTGGCCTTGATGGTGCGCGAGCGTCTGACAGGTCTGGCGCCGCCCAAATCCGCACAGAAGCTCGTTGATCTCTGGCGGCCCATTATTGAAGATCGGGCGGGCGAAGAGCTCGCCAAGCTTGATGCCTCGATTGAAAACCAGTTCGCCTTCGGTCGCGCCATTCAAAAATTGCTCGCCAATCTCGACATGATTGATGAGTCAACGCTGAATGAGAATGAAGAGGCGGAGCAGGACGGCGCTGCCGACGAAAACGAAGACAAGCAGGATCAGGAAGACGCGGAAGGCGATGATCTGGAAGGATCAGGCGAGTCGATGCAGGTCGAAAAGACCGACGAGTCGACCGATGATCTCGAAGAAGGCGAAATGGACGCCTCGGAATCGCCCAGCGGTGACATGATTGATGAAGATGGCGAAGGCGAGGATGAAGATTCCCGCGAGAGCCGTCGCCCGCCCACGCATGGGGATGGGCCAGCGCGCGCGCTCGATTACAAAGCCTTCACCCATAAATTTGACGAGATGATCCTCGCCGAAGAGCTGTGCGATGCCGAAGAGCTGGAGCGCCTGCGCGCTTATCTCGACAAGCAATTGCAGCACATGTCGCCGATTGTTGCGCGCCTTGCCAATCGTCTGCAGCGCCGCTTGATGGCACAGCAAAACCGCTCGTGGGAGTTTGATCTCGAAGAAGGCACGCTCGATCCCGCGCGTCTGTCGCGCATCATTATGGATCCGCAGCAGCCGCTCTCCTTCAAGCGCGAGAAGGATACGAACTTCCGCGACACAGTGGTCACGCTGTTGCTCGACAATTCAGGCTCGATGCGCGGGCGCCCGATTACGGTGGCGGCAACTTGTGCCGACATTCTGGCGCGCACGCTTGAGCGTTGCGGCGTGAAGGTCGAGATTCTCGGCTTCACCACACGCGCCTGGAAGGGCGGACAATCGCGCGAAGCTTGGTTGCAAGCAGGCAAACCCGCCACGCCGGGTCGCCTCAACGACCTGCGCCACATCGTCTACAAAGCAGCTGATGCGCCATGGCGCCGCGCGCGGCGCAATCTCGGCCTGATGATGCGCGAAGGTCTGTTGAAAGAGAATATCGATGGCGAAGCGCTCGACTGGGCGCATAAGCGCCTGCTCGCGCGCAGCGAACAGCGTCGTATTCTCATGATGATTTCCGACGGCGCGCCGGTGGATGATTCCACTTTGTCGGTGAACAACGGCAATTATCTCGAAAAGCATTTGCGCTCGATCATCGAAGAAATCGAAACACGCTCACCCGTCGAATTGATCGCGATCGGTATCGGACATGATGTCACGCGCTATTATCGCCGCGCTGTGACGATTGTGGATGCGGAAGAGTTGGGCGGTGCAATGACCGAAAAACTCGCCGAGCTTTTTGCCGAAAATGCAGCGCCGGTGGCGCCGCCAAAAATGCTGAAACAGCCCGCCCAGCCACGCGCAAAATCTTCATCGTCTTTGCGAGGGTGAGTGACGCAATCCGGTAGGCGCACCCGCCGCCTCTCACCATGACGAATTATAAAAAAAGCCCGGCATCACTGCCGGGCTTTTTGATTCAAGATCTCTGGAAGAAATTAAGCGGCAGCGCCTGCTGCAGCCTTCTTCAGGATTTCGCGCTTCAGCGCGCGGGCATTGGTCGACAGTTCGTCGTCGCTTGCCTTGAGGAGGAAAGCGTCCAGACCACCGCGATGCTCAACCGAGCGGAGCGCTGCAGCTGTGATGCGCAGACGCACCGAACGCTTCAGCGCATCGGAGATCAGCGTCACATTGCACAGGTTGGGCAAGAAACGCGTGCGGGTCTTGTGGTTCGAGTGGCTGACCAGGTTCCCTGAAAGAACGGCTTTCCCGCTCAGCTCGCAACGGCGTGCCATAACAATATCCTTCCTGTCGCGGCTCCAAGCCGCTTCAAAACGCTACGCAGACATGTCAGTGCCTAAGGCCCTGCGCGAATGACCGCTTCTCAAGGTGAGTTCAGACCTCGTTTCGTCGAAACGGCTCCGTGTGCAGGGGAGCCAAGATTTTCGGGAACGCGCGGCAGGAGGCCCTGAGGGCTTCAGCCGGGGTCTAACGCTCGGTGTATTCAGACGGGGGTGTATAGTCGGATGGGCCCGAGGCGTCAAGGCGAGAAGACGGGGCCTGAGGCCATGAAAGGGTCGGATTTTCAGGTGATCAATGTTATCCAAAGCCACCGAACCGGTCTCCCGCGCTGTGAGCATGATGACGTCCAGACACCGCTTGCCCCTGCTTTTGTCCCTGACCATGGGTCTGGCAGCCCTCCCGGGCCTGCCTGCCCGGGCCGAGCCCTTCCATGGGCGCTATGGCGTGACGCTGCTCGGCCTGCCTCTGGGCCAGGCCAGCCTTGATGGGGACGTGGCAGGCCAGACCTATAAAATTTCCATCAATGCCAAATTGACGGGCATTGCCTCGCTGGTCTCGAGTTCCCGAGGGGCGGCTGTGGCCAGTGGGGCCTATCTGCGGGGCCTGATCATCCCTGCCGCCTATGCCAATACGTCAGCCAACAGCCGCGAGACCCGTACCGTGCGGGTCGCCATGTCGGGGGGCAGCGTGAAGGGGGTCGATGTCTCACCCCCCATCGAGCCCTCGCCCGAGCGCGTGCCGCTGACCGATGCCCATACCCGCAATATCGTCGATCCGCTGTCGGCCATGATCATGCCTGTGACCGGCTCCGAGCCGGTGCTGGGGCCCGCCGCCTGCAACCGGACCATTCCCGTCTATGACGGCTTCACCCGCTTTGATGTCTCACTCACCTATTCCGGCCTGCAAAATGTGAAATCCAGAGGCTATACCGGCCCGGTGGTCGTCTGTGCGGTGCGCTACACGCCCATAGCCGGCCACCGCAATCGCAAGCCCGTGCAATTCATGGCGCAGAACAAGGATATCGAGGTCTGGCTGGCGCCTGTGGGCACCAATCGGGTTGTGGTGCCTTTCAAAATTGCCATGGCGACCATGATCGGCCCGCTCACCATTGAAGCTGAAGAATTTTCAGCCGCTGCCAAAACAGCTCCCTGACGATGACTTGACTCGTTTGATAAAAAGAGTCCCGCAGGTCGTGGCGCAAGCGCGCTGTTGAAAGGCCGTCTTTTCAACGGTTTTTGCAAGATCTGGTGGCCGCACACGCAACACTTCCAGATATGGTGGTGAACAAATCAGGACTCGTCACGAGTCAGCGATTCGGGCCCGTTTCGTTCGCGTCTCGTTCGTGCAGCAGGTTTGGCAAGGCTTCTTGACTGACATGAACATTCCTTTCGCGCAGAAGCCGCAATCTCCTCCCGCGCTGAAACCGTCTCAGCGCGCGGCGCGCGTTACCGCGGTGCTGGGCCCCACCAATACCGGCAAGACGCATCTCTCGATTGAGCGGATGCTGCAATATTCATCCGGCATTATTGGCCTGCCGCTGCGCTTGCTGGCGCGCGAAGTTTACAATCGTGTGGTCGAGAAAATCGGCGCGGAACATGTCGCGCTGATTACGGGCGAAGAAAAGATCAAGCCGAAAAATCCGCGCTATTGGATTTCGACCGTTGAGGCCATGCCGCGGGATCTCGATGTTGCCTTTGTCGCGATTGATGAAGTGCAGATGGGGGCCGATCTTGATCGCGGCCATGTCTTCACGGATCGTCTGCTCAATCGGCGCGGACGTGAAGAAACGCTTCTGCTGGGCGCAGAAACAGCACGCGGTCTGTTGGAGCGTTTGTTGCCGGGTGTGACGATTGTGACGCGTCCGCGTCTGTCGCAATTGACATTTGCAGGCCCGCGCAAATTGGGGCGGCTGCCGCCACGCTCGGCCATTGTCGCGTTTTCGGCCGAAGAAGTTTACGCCATTGCCGAACTCATTCGCCGCACACGCGGTGGTGCAGCCGTTGTGCTGGGCGCGCTCTCACCCCGCACGCGCAATGCGCAAGTGGCGCTCTATCAATCGGGCGAAGTGGATTACATCATTGCGACCGATGCGATTGGCATGGGGCTCAATCTCGATGTCGATCATGTGGCCTTTGCCGGTGATCGTAAGTTCGATGGCTGGCAATACCGGCGTCTCACACCTTCCGAAATGGCCCAGATTGCGGGGCGCGCAGGGCGCCATATTCGCGATGGCACTTTTGGCACGACAGGACGCTGCCCTCCTTTCGATGAAGAGCTGGTCGAATTGCTGGAGCAGCATCGTTTTGATCCGTTGACGATGTTCCAATGGCGCAATGCGCAGCTCGATTTTACGAGCATCGAGTCTTTGCAGGTCTCGCTGGAACGCCTGCCGGAAGAGCATGGCCTCACCCGTGCGCCTCTGGCCGATGATGTGGTGGTGCTTGATCTGGTCTCGCGGGATGCCGATGTGCGCCGGCAAACCAAGACCCGGGCCGATATCCAGCGGCTCTGGGAGGCCTGTCAGGTCCCCGATTATCGAAAATTGTCGCCAGCCGCCCATGCCGAGCTGGTCTTGACCCTGTTTGGCTATGTGGTTCGGGCCGGACGGGTGCCAGATGACTGGTTTTCGCGGCATTTGCAGGCCTTCAACCGCACCGATGGGGACATTGATGCCCTCTCGGCCCGGATCGCCCAGGTGCGAACCTTCAACTACATATCCAACCGTCCGGACTGGTTAGGCGATCCAGAGCATTGGCAGGGCGTCACGCGTCAGGTAGAGGACAGTCTTTCGGACGCTTTGCATGAGCGCCTCGCCCAACGGTTCGTGGACCGGAGAACGAGCGTTCTGATGCGCCGCTTGAGAGAGAATGCAATGCTGGAAGCGGAAATCACCGCAAATGGGGATGTGCTGGTCGAAGGTCAGCATATCGGACAACTTCATGGTTTCCGTTTTACCGCGGATCCGCAGGCCGATGGCGATGTCGCGCGCACGCTGAATGCCGCCGCACAGAAAGCGCTGGCGAGCGAGATCGAAGGACGCGCCCAGCGCATCCACGAAGCGGTCGACGAAGCCTTTGTGCTGGCCAATGACGGCGTGATCCGCTGGCTTGGTGAAGCGGTTGGCAAAATGGTCGCTGGCGATCATGTGCTTTCTCCGCGTGTGCGCATTCTGGCTGACGAGCAACTCACCGGTCCTGCCCTCGAGATGGTGCAAGCGCGGCTTGATCTGTGGCTCTCGGCTCATGTGAAAAAATTGCTCGGGCCTTTGCAGGATCTCGAAGTCGGCGAAGGCCTTGAGGGCATCGGTCGCGGCATCGCGTTCCAGGTGGCTGAATCACTTGGCGTGCTTGAGCGCGGCAAAGTGGCGGACGAAGTGAAGGGTCTCGATCAGGATGGTCGTGCGGCTCTGCGCAAAGTCGGTATCCGCTTTGGCGCCTATCATATTTATCTGCCCGCTTTGCTGAAGCCCGCACCGCGTGCGATGGCGGCCCAGCTCTGGGCGCTGAAACATGGTGGCATTGAAGGTGTCGCCGGTGCGGAAGAAGTGCCGCATCTGGCAGCCTCCGGTCGCACCTCCTTTGCTGCAGATAAGACTGTGCCAAAGGGCTTTTATCGCGCTGCCGGTTTCCGCGTGTGCGGCGAGCGTTGCGTGCGCGTGGATATTCTGGAGCGTTTGGCCGATCTCATTCGCCCGGCGATTGCCTATCGTCCGGGTGTGACCGCAGGCGAGCCGCCGGCGGGTGCTGCAGATCAGGAAGGTTTTGTTGTCACCGTTGCGATGACATCGCTGGCGGGTTGCTCGGGCGACGCCTTCTCGACAATTCTGCGTTCGCTTGGTTATCAGAGCGAGAAGCGTGTTGGCCCTGCCATCACAGTGCCGCTCGTGGCAGAAGCCGCACGCGAACCGATCAAACCTGCGAGCGAAGCTGCACCAGAGACGACCAGCGAAGACGCGACGGTTGAAGTTGCACCTGTTGAACAGGCCGAGCCGGTTGTTGTCACAGAAGCTGTCGACGCAAGTTCGGAAGCAAAAGCAGAAGCACCCGTTGCCGAAGGTGATGCGGTTGTTGCAGCAGAACCGGAACTCATCGAAGTCTGGCGTCCGCATCGCGTCAATCGCGGTCCGCGTCAGGAGCGGGGCAAAGGTCGCCCTGCGCATGCGCGCACGGACAACAAGCCTGCTGAAGGCCAGCCCGCAACAGATGGCGCAGACGGACAAAAGCGCGATGACCGTCGCGCCAAATTCGCCAATTTCCGTCGTGAAGGTGGCGAGGGTCGTGACAACCGTTCTGACAATCGCGGCGGTCGTCCGCCCCACAAGGGTGGCAAGGGTCGCCCCGAGCGCAATGACCAGCGCCGTGGCGGAGATCGCACCTTTGCCTCGACCGAAAAGCCCGCCCCACGCGAGCGCCAGCCGGACCCCAATTCGCCTTTTGCCAAGCTTTTGGCTCTGAAGGGCGAACTTGAGGCCAAGAAAAAGGACTGATCGCGCCCGTGAGCTTGCGCCAGCGCCTCGATAAATGGCTCTGGTTCGCCCGTGTGGTGAAAACCCGCACGCTGGCGAGCAAGCTGGTCAGCGAGGGTCATGTGCGCCTCAATGCGCAGAAAGTGGATGCGCCCGCCAAACAGGTGGGCGTTGGTGATGTGCTCACCATTTCACTGGAACGTCAGGTGCGGGTGCTCAAAGTGCTGGGCGCAGGCGAGCGCCGTGGCCCCTATGAGGAAGCCAGGCTCCTTTACGAGGATATGACACCTCCACCCGAGGCTGTGCCCGATCAGGCCCCCGCGCGTGATGCAGGGGCGGGACGGCCGACCAAGCGGGATCGGCGGCATCTGGCCGCATGGTTGGGGCGGGAGTGAATTCTTCTCTTTTGCTCGCGCTTCTTGCGTCCCCTCGCTGAAGGCGGTAGCAAGCGCGAAATAGACAGTGGCGGCATCTCTTGTGCCGCATGTGGAGACTGGCATGACCTACGTCGTCGGCGAAAATTGCATCAAGTGCAAATATATGGATTGCGTGGAAGTTTGCCCCGTGGACTGCTTCTACGAGGGCGAGAACATGCTCGTCATCCATCCCGACGAATGTATCGATTGCGGCGTCTGCGAGCCGGAATGCCCGGCCGAAGCCATCAAGCCCGACACCGAGCCGGGGTTGGAAAAGTGGCTGACCCTCAATGCCGATATGGCCAAGACCTGGCCCAACATCACCATCAAGCGTGATCCGCCTGATGACGCCAAGGAATGGGACGGCAAGCCCGGCAAGCTCGAGGCGCATTTCTCGACCAATCCGGGTCAAGGCGACTGATATCCCAAGTAAAGCCCAGACAGTTCGGCTTCATTGATCAAAAAAGTTAACCAGCCCGCCGCGCGCAGCGCTTGGCGGGCTGGAATCCTTTGATTTCGATCGATTTTTGTGATATGCAATGTCTTAACAGTCGAGTTTTCTGTTTTCGTGTCGGTTTCGGCCAAGCTTCAGCGTGGCCCAGCGTCAAACAGGGGCTCTGCCACGGCTTCGGCTAGAGGCGGAGTTTGACATCCGAACACATCGCGAAGGCGACTGAGGAGTCGCGCATTTGCCTGATCGCCGCCCGATGGGTTGGAGGTCCGTGAAGGTGAACTGCGCTCGGCTCTGACCCGGGAGATGCGTATCGCTCCCAGCCCCCGTCTCGGTTTCCAACCCGGGGCATGAAATGGAGTGCCCACGTCATGGCGTCGAAGAAGCCCGTCACCGCATCCAAATCCAAGAGCCCGAAGTCCGGTTCCACCTCCGTATCGAAGGGGAAATCCGAGACCAAAGCTCCTGTCGCCAAGGCCAAA
>CANGRU010000056.1 GCA_947456315.1 Beijerinckiaceae bacterium
CTGATGATCCTTATCCCGATCAGTTCATCGGCCATTTGCGTGCCACGCTGAAGAGCGGCGAAGTGCGTGAAGTGAAGCAGGGCTATATGCGCGGGGGCAAACACGCGCCCATGTCGCTTGAAGAGCTGCAGACCAAATTCGTCGACAATGCCATTTATGGTGGCTGGACGGCGGCGCAGGCCGAAATGGCCCGTGTGATCGTGGTGGAAGCCTTCTCGTCTTCCGGCCCGAAACGCTTCCGTGATCTGAGGATCTGACGCGCATCATGTCCGCACCGCTCGACAATATCGCACAGAGCAAAGTGCGCTCGCTCGCCGGTCTCATCGAGGCGGAGGTCGAGCGCATGATCATGGCTGGCGAAATTGCCCCCGGTGACCGCGTCAATGAAAACCAGCTGGCTTTGCGCTTTGGCACAAGCCGTGGGCCCATCCGCGAGGCTTTGCGGTCGCTTGAGGCGGGTGGCTTGGTGGAGTTGAAGCCCAATCGCGGCGTCTTTGTGCGCTCGATCACCTTGCAGGAAGCCTGCGACATCTATGCCGTGCGTGCGGCTCTCTTTGGTCTGGCGGGGCGTTTGTGTGCCGAGCAATTGACGGATGCACAGGTGCGCGAGCTCAAAGAACTCGTCAGCGCGATGGAGCAGGCGGCAGCTGCCAAAGATTTCGACTCTTACTATCCACTCAATCTGAAGCTGCATGAATTCATCATGGAGCAGTCCGGCAATCGCGTTCTCGCCAGCCATTATCGGGATCTGGTGAAAATGCTGCATCTCTTCCGTGCACGCTCGCTTGTGCAGGGCGGGGGGCTGGCGATTTCCAACAATGAGCATCGCGAAATGGTGGAGGCCATTGCCGCAAAAGATGGCGAACGCGCCCATCGCGCCCATTTCGACCACGTTATGCGGGCGCGCGAGCGCTTGACCCATACCCAAACCAAGAATCCCAATCCGACATCAAAACAAAGAAGGTCTCTTGATGAGCACGAAACATAATGTCACCGCCGATGCGATCGAATTCATCGAGAACGTCTCCTATGACAAGCTGCCTGCGGAAGCTTTGCGCATCGGCAAGCGCTGCATGGTGGATACACTGGGCCTCTATCTTGCCGGTGGCCTCGAACATTCCGTGAAGATGCTCGCCAAGGATGCGGTCGAGACAGGTGGTCGCGAAGACGCCTATGTCATCGCTGGTGGCAAGAAGAAGGTTCCTGCCGCGCTCGCCGCGCGCGTGCTCGCCACAGCAGGTCACGCGCATGATTGGGACGACACACAGGTCTCGCATGATCCGGCCCACGTCTACGGCTTGCTGACGCATCCGTCCTGCCCGCCGCTGACATCGGCGCTCGTCATGTCGCAGAAGCTCGGCAATGTGGACGGCAAGACTTTCATGACCGCCTTCCAGACGGGCTTTGAAGTCGAGTGCAAGATTTCCGAATGGATGAAGCCCGTCCATTATCGCCGCGGCCATCACACATCGGGCACGGGTGGCACATTCGGCGCGGCGGCAACAGCTGCCAAACTGCTTGGCCTTAAGGGCGAGACGCTGGCGCATGCGCTCGGCATTGCAGCCTCGCTTGCCGCCGGCATCCGCTGCAACTTCGGCACGATGACCAAGCCACTTCATGTCGGTCGCGCAGCTGAAAACGGTGTCACGGCAGCACTGCTCGCGGCACGCGGCTTCACCGCTGATCCGACGGCGCTCGATGGTCCTTGGGGCTTCTTCTCCGTCATGGGCGAAGGCGCGACGGAAGACAAATTCGTGCAGGGCTTCGGCAAGACCGATTACACGATTGTCAATCCGGGTGTGTCGATCAAGCCATATCCGTCAGGCATTCTCACCCATCAGTCGATGGACGCCATGATGACACTCGTGCTCAAGCATGATCTGAAGCCGGAAGAAATCGTCGCCATCCGCTTCTACGCAGGCAAGAACATCATCGAGCCGATCCGCTATCCGGTGGCCGTCAATCATTTGCAGGCCAAGTTCTCGATGCCGGCACTTCTGTGCATGATCGCCCTCAAGCGTCGCGCGTCGCATCACGAATTCATGGATGATTTCGTGGCTGGCCCCGCCATGCAGGATCTGCAGCGCCGCACATCAGTGCATCTCGATGCCGAGATCGATGCCAAGGGCTATGACCTCATCCGCTCGCGCATTGAAGTCGAGACCAAGGACGGGCGCAAGCTTGTCGAATGGGCAGATGAACGCTATCGCGGCGGCCCGCTCAATCCGATCAATGATGCCGATCTCGAAGCCAAGTTCCGCATGTGTGCGGAAGGTGCGATTGATGACAAGGCGCAGGCGCATTTGCTGGCTTCAGTGGCAGGGCTTGAAAAGCTCGCCAATGCGACGGCACTCGCCGACGCCATGATCTATGACGCAATCTGAGGTGGATCAGATGAGTGAGCTCAAGGGCAAGGTTGCTCTGGTGACAGGTGGCGCGCGCAATATCGGGCGCGCCATTGCGCTGGATTTGGCAAGTGCCGGTGCAAATCTTGTTCTCACGGCACGTGCGGATCAAGCCGGTCTTGAGGAGACGGCAGCTTTGTGTCGCGCCAAAGGTGTGAAGGCCGAAGTGATTTTGGCTGACATCACCGATGTGGCCTCGATCAAGTCTTTGATCGCTGGCATCGAGGCGGCTTTCGGCCGCCTCGATATTCTCGTCAACAATGCCGCCTTGCGAGCAGAGACGCATATTGAAGAGATCAGTGTCGAAGAATGGCGTCAGGTTCTGGCGGTCAATCTGGATGCGGCTTTCTTCACCGCCCAAGCGGCATTGCCCTTGCTGCGCAAGTCCGATGCGGGTGCTATCATCAATATTGGTGGTCTCACTGCTTATACGGGCGCAAAAAACCGCCCGCATGTTGTGGCAGCCAAAGCGGGCCTCGATGGTTTGACGAAAGCCTTGGCGCAAGATCTGGCGCCCGGCATCACGGTCAATCTCGTGTCACCCGGCCTGATTGCAACACAGCGCGGCGGCTCGTCACCGACCGAGCCTGATCATCACAAGAAGCACACAACTTTGCTGGGTCGCCGTGGTCAGCCGGAAGAAGTGGCCGCCATGGTGCGCCATCTGGTGGGGCCCAACGGGCGCTATATCACCGGCCAGACTTTGCATGTGAATGGCGGCGTTTATCTTCCGTGAGTTTTGCCGTCATTGCGAGCGCAAGCGAAGCAATCCAGAAAGCCACACGTGAGGCCTCTGGATTGCTTCGCCTCCGGCTCGCAATGACGGCGCGTAAAGACAAAGGAGAATGAGATGAAAAGCATGAAGCGTCATTTTGCAGGCGCGCTTCTCAGCGCTCTGATTGTATCGCCCCACGCCTTTGCACAAAACTATCCCAATCGCGCGATCAATGTTGTTGTGCCTTATGCCGCTGGCGGCAATACGGATGTGGTGGGTCGCATCGTTGCCGAGCATATGTCGAAAGTTTTGGGTCAGCAGCTCGTCATTGAAAATGTCGCTGGCGCAGGTGGCACGACGGGCTCAGCCCGTGCGGCGAAAGCCGAACCCAATGGCTATACGCTGCTTGTCGGTCAGATGGGCACACATGCGGCCTCCGTCGGTCTGTATCCGAAGCTTGCCTATGATCCTGTGAATGATTTCGAGCACATCAGCCAGCTGTCGGATACGCCGATTGCCGTCCTGGTGCGCAAAGATTTTCCGGCGAAGACTCTGTCCGAGCTGATCTCCATGGTGAAGGCCGATCCCAACAAGTTCAACAATGGCCATGGGGGTGTGGGCTCAACATCGCATGTCTCATGCATGTTCTTCACATCACTCATCGGCGCTCGCTCGCCCATGGTCGCCTATCAGGGCTCGGGTCCAGCGCTGAATGATATTGTCTCCGGACAATATGATTTCCTCTGCGACCAGATCCCGCATCTCGTGCCGCAGGTGCGTCAAGGCAATATCCGCGCGCTCGCCATCGCCCAGCCCGAGCGTTCGCCTGCATTGCCTGATGTGCCCACAACGACAGAGGCTGGCTTGCCGGCCTATCAGGCGTCAGGGTGGAACGCGATGTTTGCGCCCAAGGGCACGCCGCGTGACATTGTTGGCAAGCTCAATGCGGCTGCCAATGCGGCGCTGGATGATCCGGCGACCAAGGGCAAGCTTGAAGCCATTGGTGCGGTGATCCCGCGCCAAGAGAGCCGTTCGCCCGAAGGTCTCAAGTCATTCGTGGAAGCTGAAATCGGCAAATGGGCCCCGATCATGCGCGAAGCTGCGTCGCAGGTGAAGTGAATCTTGCTTTTTCCTGTCCGGTCGGCTTGGCTCAAGCAGATCGGACAGGAGTGTTTTGAGATGAGCAAGCCGAAAGCGGACCAGAATATCGTCCATGTCGTGGCTCATCCGCTGGTTCAGCACAAGCTGACCTTGATGCGTGACATTCATTGCTCGACCCAGAGCTTCCGCACGTTGATGAACGAGATCGGTATGTTCCTCTGTTACGAGGTCACGCGCGATCTGCCTGTGCGCCAAACCGATATTGTGACACCCCTGACGCCGATGAGCGCACCTGTGATTGCGGGCAAGAAGCTCGTCTTCGCGCCGATCTTGCGTGCCGGCATGGGCTTTCTGGATGGCATGTTGCAGCTCGTCCCTTCCGCGCGCGTGGCCCATGTGGGGGTCTACCGCCATCCCGAGACGCTGGAGGCGGTCGAATATTATTTCAAATCTCCGCAGGACCTGCGTGACCGTCTTGTGATTGTTCTGGACCCGATGTTGGCGACAGGCCATTCAGCGATTGCCGCGGTGGATCATCTCAAAAAGCAGGGTGCAAGCGATGTGCGCTTCGTCTGCTTGCTGGCCGCCCCTGAGGGGATTGCCAAAATGCAAGCGCATCATCCCGACGTCACCATCTGGACGGCTTCGATCGAGGAGCGACTTAACGAACATGGCTATATTGTCCCGGGTCTGGGTGATGCCGGAGACAGGATGTTCGGCACGAACTAGGGTGCTGTGACATTGAAATGAATAGGTGAGGGGGCTGATCCGGATCCTGCCTGAATTGCGGGGCATGATTGCGGGGTATGGCCCCTCGCGTCTATAGTGGCACGAGGATAACCAACAAAGCGTCGGGGCCTTTCGCCCGTCAAACGCTGCGTAACACGAGGTGAGGATATGAACGAGCTCTTGCTCGACCAATTGGCCATCCGCCAGCTTGTCGAAAATTGGGTGGTCTGGCGCGATGCGGGCCATTGGGATCGCTTCCGCACGGTCTGGTTCGATGACGGGCGCATGATGGCGACCTGGACGCAGGGCACGGCTGACGAGTTTATCGATATGAGCAAGAAAGGCTGGGCCAATGGCGTCAGCATTCTGCATTTTCTCGGCGGCCATTCAGCCGACATCAAGGGCAACCGCGCCATTTCGCAAACCAAAATGACGATCTCGCAGCGCGCCCGTGTGCATGATGTCGAAGTCGATGTGGTCTGCACCGGTCGCTTCTATGATTTTCTGGAAAAGCGCGACGGCCGCTGGGGCTTTGTTTTGCGCCAGCCGATCTATGAAAAAGATCGCATGGACCCGCTTGATCCGACACAGACCGTGAAGCTCGATCCCGCTTTGCTCAATGCTTTCCCTGTTGGCTATCGTCATCTGGCCTATCTGCAATCGCAGATCGGTTATCCGGTGAAGAAAGACATGCCGGGTTTGCAAGGGCCGGAAGTTGAAAAACTCTATGCCGACGGGGCCGATTGGCTCGCAGGCAAGGCTCTCACGCGCTAAAGCAGCGCCAACAAGAACAACAAGGACTTTGATTATGAGCGCACCTTTCATCATCGGCATTGGCGGCACGACACGTCCGGGGTCCTCTTCCGAACAGGCTTTGCAGGTGGCCTTGGCCCATGCCCGCAAGCTCGGTGCAGAAACCAAGCTTTTTGGCGGCGCTGAATTGCAAATGCCGATGTATGATCCTGCCACAGCCAACGAGAATGAAGCCGCACGCGTGTTCATCGAAGCCTGCCGGCGCGCGGATGGCGTCATTATGGCCTCGCCCTGCTATCACGGGGCCGTCTCGGGTCTGGTCAAGAATGCGCTCGATTATACGGAAGAAATGAACAAAGACGCGCGCGTCTATTTCGATGGCCGCGCGATCGGTTCCATTGGTCTGGGCTATGGCTGGCAGGGTCCCGGCACAGTGCTGTCGCAATTGCGCGCCATTGGTCACGCATTGCGTGGTTGGAACGTGCCGCTTGGCGTGGCCGTCAATTCAGCCGTCGTGAAGTTCACGCCCGATGGTTGCTCGGATGAGAATATCGGCAAGCAGATCGAGATCATGGCAGGCCAAGTGGTGCAGTTTGCCAAGGCCATGAAGCAGGGCTGATACACCTTCCTTCTCGTCATTGCGAGGAGGGCTTCTGCCTGACGCGGCAGTCCAGTGCATCCAGTTTTGGTTCGTGGGGCTCTGGATTGCTTCGCTGCCCTCGCAAGGACGTTCTACTTTGTGATCCGGTTTATCTCTGCCAAATCTTCCGCCGTGAGCTTCCAGCTTGCGGCGGAAATGTTTTGGGCGATCTGTTCGGGGCGTGTTGCGCCAGCAATGATGCTTGGCACACAGGCTTGTGCGGCCAGCCATGAGAAGGCGAGTTCAAGCAGTGTGCGCCCACGCGCCTCGCAGAATGCTTGCAGCTTCTCGACCTTCGGCCAGTTTGCATCGTTCAAATAGCGGCTTGCGAGTTTCGCATCGGCAAAGCGCGAGTCTGCTGGCGCTGAAGCATGGCGGTCATATTTGCCTGTCAGCATGCCGCCCGCCAGCGGATAGAAGGGTAGAAGGCCCATGCCCTTGGCTGTCAGCGCCGGAATCAGCTCCGCCTCGGGTGCACGCCACAACAGTGAATATTCATCCTGCGCACTGACAAAAGCAGAGAGCCCCGTCATCTGCGCGGTGGCTTTGGCATCGACCACTTGCCATGCGGGCAAGTTTGAACAACCGATATAGCGCACCTTGCCCGCGCGGATAAGGTCATCCAGTGCGCGTAATGTTTCCTCGATGGGTGTGAGCGGATCGGGGCGATGCAATTGGTAGAGATCGAGCCAGTCGGTTTTGAGCCGCCTGAGTGAATCCTCCACCGCCGCCATGATGTAGCGACGCGAGCCGCCTTTCTTCTCGCCGGCCTGATCCATGGCCATGCCGAATTTCGAGGCCAGCACAATGTCTTTGCGCCTTGGCCCGAGCCATTGGCCAAGGGCAATCTCCGAGCCGCCTTGACCACCATAGATGTCGGCGGTGTCGAACAAGGTGATGCCGGCATCCAGAGCGGCGTGAATGACGGCCTTGCTCTCGTTGATGCCTGTGCGGCCACCAAAATTGTTGCAGCCGAGGCCAACCAGTGACACGCGCAGACCCGAGCGGCCGATGTTGCGGATGTCCATATGCGCTCCCCCGGTTGGTTTCACCCCTATCTGACCTGCATAGGCGGTCCGGTTCAACCCCTTGTCCGACCCGTTCACCTGTGGCTCCATGGGGGCATGGAGATTTGGGGCATGGTCGGGCAGGCAGATCAGCAAGACTTAGCCGCCCTCATCGGGCAGGCCGAGCAGATCGTCGCCTTTACAGGGGCCGGCATTTCGACCGAATGCGGTGTGCCGGACTTCCGCTCCCCCGATAGCGCCTGGAAGCGCTTTCCGCCCATTCCCTTTGCCGAGTTTCTGGCCAGCGAAGAGCAGCGCGTCGAGGCCTGGCGACGCAAATTTGCGATGGATGATCTTTATGCCGGTGCCAAGCCGGGGCGCGGCCATGCCGCACTGGCCCGTCTCGTGGCTTCGGGCAAGATGAGCCATGTCATCACCCAGAATATTGACGGGCTGCATCAGGCCTCGGGTATCCCCTCGGAAAGAATCATCGAGCTGCATGGCAATGGCACTTACGCCAGCTGTTTGAGCTGCGGGCATCAACATGCCTTGGCCCAAGTGCGGCCTGTGATCGAGGAGCAGGGGCGCGCACCGGTGTGCGACTGCGGCGGGTTGGTGAAGTCGGCTACAATTTCCTTTGGACAATCCATGCCGCAGAAAGAACTGCAGCGTGCCCAACGTGCCACACTGGCTTGCGATCTTTTTCTGGTGATCGGCTCATCTTTGGTCGTACATCCGGCGGCAGCTTTTCCGCGCATAGCGAAAGAAAACGGTGCTGTGCTTGTGATTTTAAACAAAGACGCCACGCCGCTCGATGGCATTGCCGATCTGATTGTGCGCGCCGACATCGGTGATGTGCTGCGCGCGATCGGGTGAAATGACGTTCCGGCTGCGCAGAGTCGTCCACAGGCTGCGGAAAAAACACCTTTGTCACATCCGGCCCGATGCTATCTTCCCTTTGCGACTCGGGGGACGGGGGTTCGATTCGGACCTTCCTGAGTGTTTGATCGGAAAAGCGCACGGGGCGCGGGGGCGACATTGGGTAGTAACGATCCAAATCTTTCCA
>CANGRU010000057.1 GCA_947456315.1 Beijerinckiaceae bacterium
AAGACCTGCATCTTGCCATTGGGGTCGCTCCAGGCAGGGCGGGCCACTTTGGTCGAGACGTAATTGACGAATTGTCCATCCAGCTCGCCATTCTCGACCGCCAGACCGATTGCATTGGAATCAGGGTAGCCCGGCACCACGCGGATGTTGAGGCCGAGCACATCGCGCATCAGAACCGTAATGTCGTGATCGGTGGCGCCCGCGCTGGTGACGCCGACCGTAATTTGCGGCGCGCCAGCTTTGCGCAAATCTTCAATCGATTTGATGTCAGGGCGTTTGCGCACGAACAGGTTGAACGCGTCTTCGGTCGAATCCGACAAAGTGCCAAGCCATGTCAGGGTGAGCGGATCAAACTGCACATTGGGATTGCCGCCGATCAAGGCAATGAGCGGCATGTTGCGATCAAAGGCGGCAATCACCGTGCCGTCTTTGGGAGCCTGCACAGCAATGTAATTGGTGGCACGCAGAGAGGCAGCGCCCGGCATATTCTGCACCACGACGCCGGGCTTGCCGGGCATATGATTGCCATACCAGCGCGCCAGCAGGCGGGCGAAAATATCGTAGCCGCCACCGGGGCCATAGCCGACCACAAGATTGATGGATTTGCCGCGGTAAAAATCCGCCGGATCAGCCAGTGCTGGTGCGGCAGCAGTCAGTGACAGGCCAAGGGCCAAAGCAAGGCGAGCAAGCGACATGGTGTTCCCCCAGAGTGCAGCTTTTCTGTGAGCTGCTTTTTTCATCTGTTCAAAGTGCCAAAAACCGCCCCGCCTTGGCAAGCGCTATCCTTGTTCCTCAAGGCCCGGAGCAGATGACATTGAGCAAGGCCTGATTGCCGCCCTTGATGGCGTCCATGGCGCGCTGCAAAGCTTTGGGCATGTCAGCAGGGTCAGCCACGCGCTCGCCATAGCCGCCGGCTGACTCGACCGCCTTTTCAAATCCCAATTCGAGATCGAAATAGGTCAGCGGCTCGCGGTTGGATTTGGCAGCATAACCACCGGGATAAACCTCATGCGTGTTGCGCTTCACAGCGCCCCACATCTGGTTGTTGAACACGATGGTGAGGATCGGCAGTTTTTCAGCCGCCGCCACATAATGCGCGGGGATCGGATTGCCAAACATATAGGCGCCATCACCCACCGTGCAGATGACAGGTGTGTCCCGCTTGGCGATTTTCATGCCCAGCGCCGTGCCGAGGCCCCAGCCAAGGCCGCCAGCCGCACCCGAGGAGAAGAAAGTGCCGGGCTGTGTCAGGGTGAGATGTTCCCATGTGAGTGGGCTTTCTTTCACCATGATCGTGTCCGGCGTTTTCACCTCATTGATGCAATGGGTGATCCAGGCCGGATGCAGCGGTGTCTGCGTGCGGCCCTTGTCGAGCATCTCTTGCCAGCGCGCGCGCTGGTTGGCGCGCGTTTCCGCCAGACGCTTGCGGCGTGCTTCGATCTTGTCGCGGTTTTTGGAGACGCGCAGTTCAAGCGCCTGCGTCAGCATGGGCAGGGTTGCGCTGAGCACGCCCGAAATGCCCAGATCCGACTGGAACGAGCGCATCGGATAGGCGGAATAAAGCGGGTCGACCGCAATATGGATGATCTTGGCATCTGCATGCGGCGCTTTCTTGGATGGGATCCACGGCACATCGCATTCCAGCACAATGATGCAATCGCTTTTGTCGAGAAAAGCATCCGGATTATAACCAAGATGCATCTCATGATCACTGGGCAGTGCCATGAAGCGCGGTTTGCGCTGCGTGACGGGAATGGCAAAGCATTGCGCCAATTCTGCCAGCCTCACCACTTCAGCCGTATCACGCCCCGCACTCGATGTGATGATCAGCGGGTTTTCAGCGCGCGCGATCATCTCGGCGGCTTGTTCGATGGCAGACGGATCAGGGTAGGGGGCAGACGGTGTGGCATGGCGTGAGGGCGATGCGTAGGCAAAACTCTCCATTGGTGTGGCCAGCACTTCGCGCGGCAGCGTCAGATAGATCGGCCCTTTGGGCTCGGCCATGGCCAGATTGATGGCGCGGTCGACAGTGGCTTCGATCACTTGCGTATTGGGCAGCTGATAATCCCATTTCACAAATTCACGCAGCATGGCGCCTTGATCGCGCATTTCCTGCGGCCAATGGATTTCACCCGAGCGTTCGCCCAGCACTCCGCCGTCTTCCGAGAAAGGCGTGCGACCAGCCGTGAAGAGGATCGGCACATTGCCGCGCCAAGCGTTCATCACACCGCACACGGCATTGGCTGTGCCGACATTGACATGCACCATGACCAATTGCGGCTTGCCGGTGACGAGATAATAGCCGAGCGCCATCGAGACGGCGACATTCTCATGCGGTACGGTGATGGGCTTGGGCATAGCCCCGCCGTTGATTTCAATCTTGCTCATGGCTTCGATGAGCGGGGCAAAATCAGTGCCGGCATTGGCGAAGAGATAATCCACGCCACGATCGGCCATGAGAGTCAGATAGGCTTCCGCCGCGGTTGTTTGTTCAAGTTTCTAGGTTGACACCTTGCGGCTCCTTAATTGTCACGAACCTGTTTGGCTTTGGCCAGAACAGAGGCCGGTGTTTTGGAGAGTTGTTCGACATAGGCCTGCAGCTTTTCGCCACTCAGCGGCTCGAAATCGAGGCTGAGTTTCTTCACCTCGTCGAGATAGTCTTTGTCTTGCAGCATGGCATCGAAGCCGCGGCGCAATGCCGTAATGCGATCAGTCGCGACACCGGGTGGTGCGACAATCGATTTGCCGATTTCCGTGGCGCTCGCATAAAGCTCGAGAATGGCTTTGTCTTCGGCTGTTTTGCCGAGCTCCACCATGGTGGGAATGTCGGGCAATTCGGCATGGCGGGTCGAGCCCCATTGCACGACGATGGAGGCTTTCTTCTGGTCCAACCAATCGCGCTTGGCTGCTTTCACGGTTGACCATGCCAGCAGACAGCCGTCGATCTCGCCTTTTTCCATGGCAAGGCAGCTTTCGGCTGCGCCGCCATAGCCGGTGACCATTTTGAATTTGGTGCCGCCCAAAGCATTCAGCAATTTGGGATAGATCACAGCAGGTGCCATCGGGCCGGAGCCGCCTTGCACGCTTTCTTTGGCTTGCGCATCGGCGATGTTTTTCACACCCGATGTCGCCCAGAGCACTTGCACATTGGTGCTGGCGCTGATGCGGCCGATCCAGTTGAAATTTTTCGACACATAGGCAACGCCATTGGTGCCGAGCAATTCTTCCGAGGGTGATGTGTCGGGGATGATGCCCAGCGTCGCGCCATCTTTGGGCGCCACGCTGTACATGAAATTGGCAGCCTTCATGCCGCCCGCGCCGATCATGTTTTGCGGCACCATTTTGGGATTGCCGGGGATGTGCTTGCCCATGTGGCGCGCAACCAGCCGGCCATAAATGTCATAGCCACCACCCACGGGGAAACCGATGATGAGATTGATCGCGGTCTCGCGATAGAAGTCGGCAAGGCTTTGTGCTTGCGCGACAGGTGCCGACATCAGGCCTGCACCCAGCGACAGGGCAAAGCCGAGGGCTTTCCGTGGCAAAACCATATCTTCCTCCCGGTGTTTTTATTGGCTGCGAGCATAGACTGCCCATGGCGCTGGGCCAAGATGCCAAGGGTCATTAGCCACCCTCTATTTCCTTGGCCTGAGCGCGTGATGCCTCTATTCTGGACCTCACAAAAACAAGGGAGGAATCACCCGTGTCCAACGGCCCCGGCGCTGGTTTGCGCTTTATCGACGTCCATCATCATTGCGTGCTGCCCGAATATGAGCAGGCGATTGTGCGCTCGGGCGCAGCTGATCCTTCGCGTCCTTTACGCAAAAACTCCAATGTCGATGAGTTGATCGACAATCTGGGCACGTTCGGCATTGATGGTGCGGTGGTCAATCCGCTGTCTGTGGCCGGTGTCCATCACGGCAATGACGAGAATGCGCGCTATCTGTGCCAGAGCACAGGCGAGGCCTTGGCGAAGTTTGTTGCCAAATATCCCAAAAAACTCGGCTTCTTTGCGCCCGTGCCCTTTCCTGATGTCGATGGCGCGCTGAAGGCTACAGCCTATGCGCTGGATGTGTTGAAAGCTGATGGCATCATCATGCTCACCAACCAGAACAACATCTATATTGGTGATCCGGCGGCGGATGCCTTTTATGCCGAGCTTGATCGTCGTCACGCCAATGTCTTCGTGCACCCGGCACGCCCCGCCTTTGTCGATGATCTGACGTTGAAGCTCTGGGGTTCGGTGGTCGAATATCCGTTCGAAACCACGCGCATTGCGGCCAACCTCATTTACAATGAGCAGATGCGCAAATATCCCAACATCCGCTGGATTCTGGCGCATGCGGGTGGCTGCGTGCCCTATATCTCGTTGCGCCTGAAGCTGATGTCCGAGCAAGACCCCAATGGTCCGCCTGATTTCAAAGATCGCGTGCCGGAAGGTGTCGAGCCTTATGTGGGAAAGTTTTATTTCGACACCGCAATCTCGGGCTCGCGCGCGGCGATGGCCTCTTTGCGTCTGGTGACAGAGCCCTCGCACATCATGTTTGGCAGTGACTGGCCCTATATTCATCGCGAATATGTGGACGAACAGATCACCGCCATGCGCACCATGCCCGAGCTGGCCGATATTTTCGCGAAGGTCGAGCGCGAGAATGCTGTGAGATTGTTTGATCGGTTCAAGTAACCCTCTCCCAGAGGGAGAGGGTGGCTGCGGAGCAGCCGGGTGAGGGGTTATAACGTTCGAAATTGTAACCCCTCATCAGTCGGCTTCGCCGACAGCTTCTCCCAAAGGGAGAAGCAAGGCGCGCCGCGCCTCAAATATGCCCTACCTTCACATCCATCGTGCCGACTTTGGCAATGGTTGCGCGGATCGTGTTGCCAGCGAGCACTGGGCCCACACCTTCGGGCGTGCCCGACAGGATCACGTCCCCCGGATGCAGGGTGTAGAAGCTCGACGCCCATGAGATGAGGGTCGGCACATCCAGCACCAGATCGCGCGTATTGGCCTTCTGGCGGGCTTCGCCATCAACTGTGAGTTCCAGATCAAGACCCGCCGGATTGCCGATCTCGTCCGCGCTGACGAACCACGGGCCAATCACGGTGAAAGTGTCGAGCGACTTGCGCAGCGAGCGTTCTTCTGGGCCGCGGATTGTCATGTCGAGGCCAATGGCATAGCCCGCGACATAGTTCAGCGCATCTTCTTTCGAGACGCGATCAGCCGTCTTGCCGATCACAACCGCCAATTCGATTTCATGATCGTTGCGACGATCGTCATGGCGAATGAGAATGGTTTCACCTGCGCCAATCACCGAGCTGGTGGCTTTGAGAAACAGGCCGACTTTCTGGATTTCACCCACCTGCTGCTGGTGGTGAATGCCGGCATCCGCGCGGGCTTCTTCGAGATGTTTTTTGTAATTCACCGGTGCGGCAACAATTTTGCCCGGATTGGCAACAGGCGAGAGCAGCTTCACATCTTTCAGCTTGCGGCGCGCACCTGACTTGGCGGCAGCCTCAAAAGCGGGGCGCAGCTTGTCGAAATGCTCGATGAAGAGATCGGTGCGCGGGAAAGGATAGGATTGCGTCGGCAGGCTAGAGAGCGCAGAGGTGACATCAATCACCTCGTCGCCATCGACGAGGCCAAAACGATTGTCGTCATAACGGGCGATTTTCATGTTTCAATCCTTCTTTCCGTCCTTGCGAGCCAAATGCGAAGCAACCCAGGGTCCCGCGTGAGGCCGCTGGATTGCTTCGCTCACGCTCGCAATGACGGCGTGTGTTGCGTTCAAATCCGGCCTTCAGCCTGCAATTTCCATAAGTCCCAAGCGCGATCGACCTGCGTGTCGATGACGCGTGCCGTGGTCTCGGCTTCGCCAGCGGTGAGCGCCTCGATAGGCCCCAGTCGCATGGCTTCAGCCTGCAATTTGGCATTGTTCTCCGTATAGACAGCACGGAACACGGCTTGTTTCAGGCGGTCGCCCACCACGGTCGAACCATGCCCGCGCATGAGTACGACATTGCCATCGCCCAATGTGCGCGCCACACCGGCACCCAGTTCCGAATTGCGGATGAGCAAGTCGGAGGCGTCACCCGCAATGTCGCGGATTTCAAAGATCGGCGCGCAAATGCCGATAAATCCGCCCATGTGACACACAGCACGGAACGGCACGCCCTTCAGAATCGAGAAGGGCACAACCGCGACAGAATGGCTATGCACAACGGCCATGACATCGGGGCGGGCGCGATAGATTTCCGCGTGGATGAAACGCTCCAGATAGACAGCCCGTCCATCGGCATTGAGGGCGCGTCCATCGAAATCGAACGTGACAATATCATCCGCCGTGACGAGACCGGGCGCCATATTGCGCGCGAGCAGAAAACGGTCGGGATGTTTGTCGTGCCGCGCACTCACATGACCAAAGCCATCCACCACGCCCTGTTTGAAGAGGATGCGATTGGCGCTTGCAAGGTCTGCGAGCAATGCGGCATCGGCGGGCTTGGTGCTGCCGGCTTCATCCGCAATGGTTTCAGCCACCGCTGCCGGATCGTCAAAGAGTGAGCTGCACATGTCGTTTCCCTTTAAGCGCCGTCATTGCGAGCGGAGCGAAGCAATCCAGAGGGCCACACGTGAGGCTCTGGATAGCTTTCGCTCCGCGCAATGACGTTATTCGTTGCCCGGCATCAGTGTCGAGCAGCCGCCGTCCACAAACAGGTCCGAGCCAACGATGAAGCTTGATTCATCCGATACGAGGAACAGGATCGCATTGGCCAGATCGATCGGCAGACCGGGGCGGCCGACCAGATTTTTCACCGGACGGGTCGGGTCGAAATCATCCTTGCCGACGGGCGAGCCGATCTTGTTGGGCACCACGCTGTTGACGCGGATGTTGTGGGGCGCGAGCTGGATCGCCATGGAGCGGGTCAGATTGATCACGCCGCCTTTGGCTGCCGTATAGGCCACCGCGCGGTTGCGGCCATAATAGCCCGATGTCGACGACACATTGACGATCTTGCCGCCATTGCCGGCTGCAATCATCGCCTTGGCGGCATATTTGCTGAACAGGAAAGGTGCTGTGAGCGTGATCGCAATGGTGCGGTTCCACTCGTCGGTCGTAATGTCGAGCATATGCTTGTTGTCGGAGATGGCGACATTGTTGACGAGAATGTCGACGCGCCCGAAAGCCTCTGCCACACCCTTTACGGTTGCTTCAATGTCGGCCTCTTTGGCGACATCGCAGATGAAAGCTTTGGCTTTGCCACCCGCGGCATTGATTTCGCCTGCAACCTTTTCAGCGCGTGTCTTGTCGAGATCGACAACGGCAATGGAGGCGCCTTGGCTCGAGAACAGCTTGGCGACTTCTTCGCCAATATTGCGGCCAGCACCTGTGATGATGGCGACTTGTCCCTTGAGTTTCATTTTCTTGTTTCCTTCTCTCAGCCGCGGCTATCCACGCGCCATTTTTCAAAACGCATTTCAATCATTTTCAGCATCTGCGTCATAATCATGCCGGAGGCCGCAATGATGATAATGCCAACCATCACGCGATCCGTCTGGAAGGTCGCACCCGCGACCGCCATCATGTAGCCGATGCCAGAGGTCGCACCATACATTTCACCCACCACAATGCCGATGAGCGCGTGGCCAAGGCCAAGGCGCAGGCCTGTGAGCAGGAAGGGCACAGTCGAGGGCAATGCGACCGTCATGAACAATTGGCGGTCAGACGCGCCGAAGGAACGTGCAACTTTGATGAAGTCGCGATCCACCGTGCGGATGCCGACCATCGTGTTCACCAGAATCGGGAACACGGTCGACAGAAAGACGATGGCGACTTTCGAGCCCAGATCAATGCCGAACCAGATGACGATCAGCGGCAGCAGCGCGATGCGCGGTGTCGCATAGAGCGCATTGACGAAAGGTTCGAGCACGGCGTTCAGGCGCCGATACCAGCCCATCAAAATGCCGAGCGGCACGCCGATGATGGTGGCAAGGCCAAAGCCGAGGCCGAATTCAAGGCCGGATGTGGCAAGATCCTGCCAGATGGTTCCTTCCTTCACCATGGCGACGCCGGCGGTGATGATGCGCAATGGAGAGGATGTGAACAGCGCATTCACCCATTTCGCCGCCACCGCATATTCCCAGAAGAACAGAAAGGCGACGACCGAAATGGTGCCGATGATGGTTGTTTCATTGCGCACGTAAAAAGAGCGACGCGGGGCCGCATCTTCGCTCTCGCCGGCAATGGTGCTTTGTGTGTTGAGTGTTGCGGTCATGTCTCAGCTCGCCGTCACGAGGCCGGTGCGGGCGGATTCTTCTTCGATCAGGCGCCAGATATAGGCCTGCAAATCGCGGAAGCGTGTTTCATGTTTCAAGGCGAGGCTGCGTTCTTTGGGTAGATCGATCTCGACAATCT
>CANGRU010000058.1 GCA_947456315.1 Beijerinckiaceae bacterium
ACCAAACCCGTCAACCACGCCCTGATCAGCCAGAATGCGGCTGGCAGCAGCAATATCTTTGAAGACAGACGCATCAACCTTGCCGCCCGACTTAGGTGTCGGCGCACCCGAAGCGATGTCCGCTGGCGAGCGGTAATAAGCAAGGCCTGAGTGACAGGCGCAACGGAAGAGTCTCATGTCGTTTCCCCTTTTATATTTTCAGTAACGCCGTCATTGCGAGGAGCGAAGCGACGAAGCAATCCATAAGGCAACACGTGAGGCTTTCTGGATTGCTTCGCTTACGCTCGCAATGACGGGAAAAATCACCACCCCATGCGTTCCTGCTCAGCGACCTGCGAGGCCAGACGCACGGGCGTGTTGGCAGCGCCAAACAGCTCGTAATTGCGCCGCTCGACAATCTCGAAGAAGAAGGTCTTCTCGAAAGTCGCCGTATAAATCTGGAAGAATTCGCCCGAGCGATTGCGATCATAGAGGATGCCATATGTGCGCATCTGCTCGATGAGATCATTGTCGAGATCGACAAAGCGCGCCGACAAGTCGTCGTAATAATTGTCCGGAATGGTGAGAAACTTTACCCCGCGCGCGACAGCGGCTTCGACGAAGGCAAAGATGTCGCCAGTTTCGAGCGCGATATGCTGCACGCCCGAGCCACCAAAAGCGTCGATGAAGCGCGAGACCGCCGTCGAGCCGCCATCGGCGATGTTGAGCGGAATACGCAACGTGCTGGAGGGTGAACGGATCACGCGGCTGTAGAACGCCCCATAAGGATCGGCCACTTCCACCTGCGGATCATTCACCAGACCCAGCACGCTTTTGTAGAAGGTCATCCACGACAGGAATTCCGAGCGGCGCAGCACGTTTGAAAAATGATCGAAACATTTCAGCGAGCCCGACGCTTCTGCCGTGTCGAAAACAAAGTCGCGATCCCAATTGGTCTTGGCACCCTCTTGGCGTGCACCCATGAAATAGATCAGCGAATTTTCAACGCCTGCCACTGCCGGAATGAGATCTTCACCCGGTCCGATGCGGCCGAAATAGGTCGGCGCGCCCAGAGCATTGGCACGCTCCAGCGCACGCTCCGGATTATCAAAGCGCAAACCCAGCGCGCACATGGATGTGCCATGCAACAGGCCGAAGGCATGGGCAAAGCCGTCCTGCTCGCTGTTGACGACAATGTTCAGATCATTCTGGCGATAGAGGTCGACCTCTTTCGAGCGGTGGCGCGCCACGCGCGTAAAGCCCAGACCTTCGAGCAGATTGACAAAGGCATTCGGGCCAGACGAGCCGGTGGTAAATTCGACAAATTCAATGCCGCCAATGGGTGAGGCTTCCGGCAATTCGCCACCGATGCGTAAAGGCGCCAAGCCCTGCGCGATGCGTCCCTGATCCAGCGTCTCGCCAGCAATCTGCAACGCGCGCATACCGTCTTGCGCAATCATCGCCGCCGGTGCGCCACGGAAGTGATCGTTGAAAGCCTCCAGCGAGACCGGGCCGCGATAGCCCGTCTTCATCACGCAATCCAGAAACTCGGCCACCGGATGGTCACCTTGTCCGGGGAAGCAGCGGTGATGGCGCGACAGCGACATCGGGTCCATCAAAATGCCGGGCGCATCCGACAATTGCACAAGGCCGATGCGGCTAGCCGGAATATCCGCCAGCGGCGCCAATGGATTTTTATTGGCGCAAATGTGGAAACTATCGAGCACAATGCCGAGATTGGGGCGATCGGCGAGGCAGACCAATTCATAGGCCTGCATCCAGTCTTTCACATAGCGCCCCCAGGCGAGCGCCTCATAGCCCAGACGAAAGCCACGCTGCGCGGCGCGGTCAGCCAGCTCCGCAAGATCAGCCGCAGAGCGATGCTTGTCATCGGCGCTATCTTCGGAGACCGACGAGCACATGCCTAAAAAGCGTGTGCCCAATTCTTCCATCAGGTCGAATTTGCGCTCGGCACGGTCGAAATTGCGTGCCCGCATCGGCTCGGGCATGGATTCAAAGTCGCGCAGCGGCTGCAGGCCGATGATCTCAAGACCCAGATCCTGACAGCGCGCCCGCACATCCTTGGGCTTGCCGGAGAAGAAGGTCAGGTCGTTTTCGAAAATCTCGACGGCGCGGAAGCCCGCTCTGGCCACAGCAGCCAGTTTCGCTTCCAGTGTGCCCCCCATGGAGACGGTAGCGATGGACCAACGAAGCATGCGGGGTTCCTTGTCAGGCACAGAGCCAGATTCTTCTGTTTTCAAAGCATAAAGGGGTCCGCAGGTCGCCGCAATGATGGCCTGCCCATATTCCCCATCGGCGCCCTTTCATGTATCAGAACCGGGACGGTCCGCCCCGAAGGGCACACGACCCGCAAAAACAAGCTTTGGAGGGGTGGATAGATGAGCCAGTTGAAACTCAGCATCGCGACGACCGATTACGACCATTTCCGCGATTTCCGCATGGGCCTCGTCAAGGCCGAGGGCATTGACCACAATTGGCTGACGCTCGGTCACCATGAAATCTTCGCCCGCCAGACGTTCAACCGCGAATTCGATGTCAGCGAATTGTCCTTTGCGAAATTCTCGACCCAGATCACCCGCGACGATTGCGACATTGTCGGCCTGCCGGTGGTCTGCTCGCGCCTGTTCCGCTTCTCGTCTTTCTATGTGAACAAGAATTCCGGCATTAAGACGATTGGCGACCTGAAGGGCAAGCGAGTCGGCTCGCCTGAATGGGCACACTCGGCTGCCGTCTATATGCGCGGCTGGATGCACAATGATTGCGGCGTGAAGCTGACGGATGTGCATTGGTATCAGGCGGGCGCCAATGCGCCGGGCCGCATTGAAAAGGTCGAGCTGAACTTGCCGGAAGGCCTCAAGCTCACCCGCGTGGCTGACAAGTCACTCTCGGAAATGCTGGCCTCGGGTGAAATCGATTGCGCGATCATCGCGCGTCCGCCCACCTGCTTCCTCGAAGGCGACCCGAATGTCGTGCGCCTCTTCCCTGAATATCTAGAGATGGAAGAAGATTATTACGCCAAGACCAAGGTCTGGCCGATCATGCACATCATCGCGATGAAGAAGTCCATCGTGGATGAGAATCCTTGGGTGCCGCGCAATCTCTTCAATGCTTTTGTGGAATCAAAGAACCGCTCCATCGAGCGCCTGTTCGATCCGGCCGTCTCGCGCTATCCGCTGCCGTGGTTGCCGACCTATGCACGTCGCATGCGCGACATGATGGGCGATACATTCCCCTTCGGCATTGATGAAAACCGCGCCACATGGGAACAGATGCTGCTCTATACCTACCAGCAGGGTATTGCCCATAAGCACGTCAAGCCGGAAGATATTTTCCCGGCGAGCACGGGCACCAAGATCATCGTCTAACGTGACGATCAAGCCGCCGGCCAAAAGCCGGCGGTTTCTTTTTCAAGAAACAAGAAAACATCCAAGCAACAACAAAAACGGGAGACTCAGACATGTCCGCATTGACTGGACTGAACAGCAAACAACGATTGGCCGCCGAAGTCTGCGCGGTTACGCGCATGCTCGAAGAGATGAATATCCTGCAATATAGCGGGCACATTGCCGTGCGCGTGCCGGGTCAGGATGCACTGATGATCCAGCGCCGCACAGATTCGCGCGCTGAATTGGCGCCCGAGCGTATTCTGACCGTTGATTTCGATGGCAAGGTGATTGATGGCGACGGCAAGCCGCCGTCTGAAACATCTATCCATATTGAAACCATGCGCGCCCGCCCCGATGTGAATGCAAGCCTGCATAGCCATATGGAACTCGCCATTGCCTTCACCATGATGGAAGACGCGCAGCTTCTCCCGATGCGCGCACGCGCAACCCGTTGGGCGAGCGGCATACCGACCCATCCCGACCCGAGCCACATCAAATATCCGCAACAGGGCAAGGAACTCGCTGCGACACTGGCCCACCATCATGTGGCACTGATGCGCGCACATGGCCTCTTGCTGGTGGCTGAAAGCCTGCCCGCGCTCATTTCGGATGCTGTGCATTTTGAAGAAAATGCCACCGCGCAATTGCAAGTCATGAATGCAGGCGCCAAGCCGAAGCCGCTGACGGCGCAAGAAATCGAGCAGATCCTGAAACTCGAAGACCGCCCGCACCATGTTGCAAAAATGTGGAATTATTACGTGCGCAAGGGCATTGCCGCGGGCACGGTTGCGAAAGAATGGAACCTGCTGGAGGCGTGACGGCCGGAAGACCGTCATTGCGAGGAACGCAGCGACGCGGCAATCCAGAGGCCACACGTGCAATCTGGATTCCTTCGCTGCGCTCGCAATGACGAAGCCATCACCCCTTATGAATCGGGTCGACCCAAAGCACTTCGCTTGGCGTCTCCACCGGCTCGATATCCAGATTGATTGATGTCGCCTGACCATCCGAGCGCACCAGCACGCATTCGAGCGTCTCGTCATCGCGCGCGTTGATTTCCTGATGCGGCACATAGGGCGGCACAAAAATAAAATCGCCCGGCCCCGCCTCAGCAGTAAACTCAAGTTGGTCGCCCCAACGCATGCGCGCGCGACCCTTCACCACATAGATCACGCTCTCCAGCGCGCCATGATGATGCGCCCCCGTCTTGGCACCTGCATGGATCGTCACTGTGCCGGCCCAAAGTTTTTGTGCCCCCGCACGGGCGAAATCGATCGCTGCCTTGCGATCCATGCCCGGCGTGGAAGGCACGCCCGCACCGTCCAGCGCCCCGGCTGGAATGACCCGCACGCCATCATGTTTCCAGCGCTGTGTGCTCATGTCAGACCCCATCCTGCAAACTTATCGGGCACATCATGCCGCAAGGACAGAAACAAGGTAAAGAGCTCGTTGCCGCTATACCCGCGATCAGGCCTTGTCAGGACAAACAAACAGCAAAAAACATCTGGCAGGATGCGGGGTATAGAAATGGAGACCCGCCAATGAACCAGTCAGAGAAAATTGCGGCCCATGAACGTGTCTGCCGCAATTGCCGCTACCTCTCTTGCGCCAGCAGCGATCGGCTGCGCTGCGCAGACCCTGCAACGCATGACTTCAACCGCGAAGTGGCCCCGAGCGGCACATGCGGACGCTTTCAAATCTCGTTCAAAGCAGCCCGCCAGCTTGCCCTTGATACCGACACCACCCAGCGCACGGATGTCTGGGATATGACCATGGCGCGACATTCCAGCGCGCAACGCATCAGCCCGCAATAAAAAAGGCGCGGGCCCCAAGGCCCGCGCCTGTCTTCACCACGAGGGTGATGATTTACATCACATTGCCGACGGCATCGCCAGCAGCGGCGTCCGTGTAGAATTCCGGCTGCATGCGCGATTCCACGCCTTCCGCCTTGAGGCGTTCAGCGAATTCCTTGCGCAGATGCGGATCTTCATCGCAATACGGAATGGCCGAGCCGCCCTTCTTCAGGTCGATCGCGCCGTAATCCATGATCGCTTCACCCGGCAAGCCGGCCTTGCGCGAACGCTGGTTGTTCGGGCCATGCCAAGCCGAGACGCGCAGCGGCTCCTTGGAAATGCCGAAGTGCTGGTGGAACCAGTCGCCCGACATAGGTGCCGCCGACACGAGACCGCCGTATTCGTAATCCTGACGACGCACGAGCTCAGCCTTGCCCGATTCCCACGGACGCATGCCGATCACATCGGCCGGCCATGTGTAGGTGTAGCCCTTGCCCTTGAGGCAGAGCAAAACCGCAGCCGAGGCATGCTTATGCGCCTTGGAATAGCGGCCTGTTTCGTGCTGGCCGATCCAGAAATAGAAGCGGTTGCCAGCCATCCACGGCTCGACGCGGCGATAGCCGGGTGAGCGACGGTTATCGAGCGGCAGTTCGCAATTGATCAGATCGGGGATGAAGTTGGTGCGGCGCATCGCCAGACCACGCACCGGATCGGGCTCAACATCCTCAACCGACTTGAAGTAATCATCATTGCCCGAATAACGATCCGTGAAGTTGAAATCGTTATTGAAGATGAAGTTCGTGTTGTCGAACAGGTTCATCACATTCGGCGCTGTCGTGCCGCAATAGAGCAGCGCAGGCGAATTGGTCGCGTTGACGAAACGGTGCGACGCATTGAGCGGGATCGAGAAGGTCGAGCCCTTCTGCCATTCGAAGGTCTGCTTCTTGGAACCAGCAGCACCCGACCAGACTTCGGTGGAGCCACGGCCTTCGACAACGAAGACAACCTTTTCATACATGTGCTTGTCGACATTCAGCGCGCCGCCAGCGGGCACTTCGACAACATAAGAGCCCCAGAGGCCTTCTGTGCCGAACAGCTGGATGTAAGAGCCACGACCACCGAGGCGCTTCCATGGCTTCAACTCGATGTCGAGAACCGTGCGCACGCCGATGCTGCGGTAGCAAGGGATGCCTTCCGATTCCATGAAATTGTCATAGGGCATCGCAGGCCGCTTGAACTTGCCAAGACCGGCAATTTCGCCAGCTTTCGGTTCGTGCCAATGGGAGGGGGCGTCATGCGGCATGGGATCCTCGCTTTTGTTGTTTTCGGGACTTGCTCCGGCCTCGGGGGTTTTAGGGCCCTCTACTTTCGGAGAAGATGGTCCTGATTAGCAGAGGCTTTCTGGACTTCCAAGCAGGATCAGAGGAACCCTCAGCCGCCCGCCCGATTGGCCTCTTCCTGGAGGGCCCTCAACTCGGCGGCCAAGGCCTCATAACGGGCCAGCCAGCGGGTGAGCTCGCGCTTCACGTCGAGATTGGTGGCCTCGTCCTCGAGCTGGCGCACATGCTCCGCCAGCGCTTTCGCGCGGTCCACAGCATCTTGCCAGTTTTTGTCGTAATCGAGCATGGCGGCACCTTACCCCAGGCGGCCACAATTCGACAGCCCCAAAGGGTGACGCCCCTCCGGGTCTTGGCAGGGTGCGGATTGGTCGCTAAGCACCCTTATGGCCACCCCCATCACCATTTACCTCGATGCCGATGCCTGCCCCGTCAAGGACGAGGCCTATCGGGTGGCGGAGCGCTATGGGCTCAAAGTCTTTGTGGTGGCCAATGCCTTCATCAACGTGCCCCGCTCCCCCCTGATCGAACGGGTCATCGTGCCCGTCGGCCCCGATGTCGCCGATGACTGGATTGTCGAGCGGGCGGGCCCCGGCGCCATCATCGTCACCACCGATATCCCGCTGGCCGCCCGCGGCGTCAAAGCTGGCGCCGAGGTGATTTCGCCCAAGGGCAAAGCTTTTAACGAGGATTCCATCGGCCTGGCGCTGGCCACCCGCAATCTGATGGAGGAGCTGCGCAGTGCGGGCGAAACGACCCGCGGCCCCGCCCCCTTCAGCCCGCGCGACCGCAGTGCTTTCCTGTCAGCGCTGGATCTGGCGGTGAACCGTTTGAAAAGGGCCGGCTTTACAGCCTGACAGGGCGCAAGGCCTTGACTTGCCTGCACCCGTTGCAGAGTTTGACATCCAACAAAAATCAAAGCTGCCCGGGAGGCAAAAATGATCATCGAAGACGAAAAGGGCGTCACGCCTGCCGTGCTCAAAGCGATGGAGGGCACGACCAATGCCCGCGCCCGCCAGATCATGGAAGCCTTCGTGCGCCACGCCCATGCTTTTGCGCAGGACGTGCAGCTGACGGAAGAAGAGTTCGAGTACGGGCTCGATTTCCTGAACCGCATCGGCAAGACGACCAATGATGTTCACAACGAAGCCATTCTCTTCTCCGATACGATCGGCCTGTCGACGCTCGTTTGCCTGATGAACAATGGCAAGAATGGCGCGACCGAAACCGCTGCCGCCTTGCTCGGGCCCTTCTGGCGCATGAATTCGCCCAAGACGGAAAACGGCGGCTCGATTGTGCGCTCTGACACGCCCGGCCCCGTGCTCTTTGCCGATTGTCTGGTCAAAGATCAGAACGGCCATCCGCTGGCGGGTGTCGAGATTGATGTGTGGCAATCCTCGCCCGTCGGGCTTTACGAAAATCAGGATGACAGCCAATCCGATATGAATTTGCGCGGTAAATTTGTCAGCGATGCGCAGGGCCGCTTCTCGTTCCGCTCGGTGACACCCGCGGGCTATCCGATCCCGCTGCACGGTCCTGTGGGCGACATGATCCGCGCGCAGCATCGTCGCCACTTCCGTCCGGCGCATATCCACTTTCTACTCTTCAAGGAAGGTTTCAAGACGCTCGTCACGCAGGTCTTCGTCGACAATGACAAAGACCTTGAAAATGACGTCGTCTTTGGTGTGACGCGCGCATTGGTTGGTAATTATGTGAAACACGATGGCAATGCGCCCGCGCCCGATGTGCAAGGCGAGTGGTATTCGCTCGACTATACATTCGTGATGGAAACAGGTGTCGCCAAGCTGCCGCATCCACCGATCAAGTAAGAG
>CANGRU010000059.1 GCA_947456315.1 Beijerinckiaceae bacterium
AGCGCCGCAAGGGCAAAATGTCCGACTTCGGCACGCAGCTGCGCGCCAAGCAGAAGCTCAAGGGCTATTACGCCAACATCTCCGAAAAGCAGTTCCGTCGCTACTACCAGGAAGCGATCCGCATGAAGGGCGATGCCGGCGACAACCTGATCGGCCTGCTCGAGCGTCGTCTGGATGCCGTGATCTACCGCGCCAAATTCGCACCGACACCGTTTGCGGCTCGTCAGTTCGTGAACCACGGCCACATCAAGGTGAATGGCCGTCGCGTCAACATCTCTTCCTATCAGGTTCGCATCGGCGATCTGATCGAAGTGAAGGACTCGTCCAAGCAACTCCTCGTTCTGCTCGAAGCCGTTGGCCTGCCCGAGCGCGATGTGCCGGATTATTACGAAGTCGATCATTCCAAGATGACGGCCAAAATGACCCGCATCCCGCTCCCCTCCGACGTGCCGTATCCGGTCGTCATGGAGCCGAACCTGGTCATCGAATTCTATTCGCGCTAATAGTTAGTGCGACGCGAAAAGATCAGAAAAACTTATCTTTTGAATTGCTTAAGGCGCCCCCACACGGGCGCCTTTTGCGTATAGAAAGAGTGAATGCCCGAGTATGTGAGTGTTGTTGATTCCAATCGGGCCGGCATCAGTCTGTTCAGCGCTGAAGGTGCGTTGAGAGATCTTTTGAGATGTTCTGAAACGTGGTCATGGCTATCATGGGGCAGCTGATTGAGTGGCTGCATTGTGCTATGGATCAAACATCAATCTCCCACGAGACATTACATGGCCATAGAATATCATCTGATCCTCATCAATCAGCGCGGATGCCAAGCTCCATCTGATTTTCATCAGATCGCTGCATATGTTTCGGAGATGGCACCGGATATCGAAACATTCGTTGTCGACAACAACAATACACAATCAGTTACGCGTAAGCGCGCGGGCAAAAGACCGAGTTTGATTTTTTCGCCCGGGCCGATTGATCGTTTCAAACCGTTGCGCGGCAGAGTTTATGCAGGATCATACATCAGCAAATTAGAGCAGATGCGCGCCTTGAGCGCGGCGGGAGTTCCTGTTCCAGATTTTATTGAATTAGGTTCTGGCTCGGATGTTGCCTCACTCGGCGAGGTTGTCCTGTTCAAACCTGACGGGATGAACGCTTCGCGCGGGCGCGGCGTGGAGTTGCGTCGAGCTGATGCCTTGGCGTCCGAAAACAACCAGACGAATAGTTCGTCTTTCGCACAAAGGTTCATTAACTCAGGACCCTTTCCGCAGAATTATCGGGTGCATACACTCTTTGGCGAGCCTCTATCCGCTTATCATAAAGTTTCTCACATCAAGTTGGGCGACTTGGGTGCGGCTGACGAGGTTCTTCGAACCTATCCTGTTGTATCGTCAACTAGGACCGGGCAAACCATCACGCCTTGCTGTGATAAAGATATTCTCGCATTGGCGCGTCGCTGCTATGAGGCTTTGCCGGAGGTGCCATTGCAAGGCTGCGACATTGTTCGTGATGCAACCACTGGTGCTTTATTTGTTTTAGAGGTCAATCCTGGCGGAAATACTTGGGTGTTCTCTAAAGAGCGATCTACGAAGGCAGGCAGCGATGCTCTTGTTGCAGCGATGGGCGGTGATTTGACCAAGCAGTTTGATGCTTTTCGGACCGCAGCCTCGGTGCTCATTGAAAAGACGCGCAATGACGCGCAATAAAAAAGCGGGGACACAGTCCCCGCTTTAAATATCTGTTCCTTCTGGGCCGTTCAGAACTTGTAAGAAATGCCCATGCGGACTGCATTTGAGGTGAATTTATGCGTATTTTCGGGATAGGGAGCCCACATCGTTACATTGTTTGTGTGGCTACCGAGGTCCGTGTAGCGGTACTCAATGCGAGCGGACCATTTGTCCGTCAAGGCGTAAGCAACGCCTGCACCAAGGGTCCAGCCGAAACGCGTGTGGGTGAAGGACTCTACGCCTGGAACTAGGCCAGTGTCGGTATAGGTTTCTTTGATGCGTGCGACAGCGAGGCCGCCCGTCGCGTAGATGAGCGTGCGATCAATGGCATAGCCAAAACGGGCGCGCAGCGATCCCTGCAAATTAATTTTTGCAGCATAGCCCCAGTTATAGGTGTCTTCACCGCTTGTGTAGGTTTCAGAATAATTGTGACGTGACCGAAGCCCTTCAAGGTCGGCTTCGACGCCATACACAAGGGAGTTCACCTGATAATTGTAGCCAGCATGGACCCCGCCCACGACTTTGTTGCTACGCAGTGTCCCGATGTCGGTATATTTGTCATGTGTTGATTGCCAGCCCGCCTGGCCGCCAACATAGAATCCCGTCCAAGTGAAGGCTGGGAGAGAAACGGTCGGAGTTTTTGACTTCGACGGAAGATCCGCAGCGAAGGCAAAGGACGACAACGAGACCAGAGCAGTCGTCGTTAAAAGAAGTTTTTTCATAATCATTCCTCTGGATCAGGATTCATTATTTATACCCGAAACAGTGTTTCGCAGGGTGTTACAGAGGGGTATTCCGCGAGGAGTTTTGCGCTGGTTGTGAGGTGTCGCGAAGCTTCAGGTGTCCGCAAGAGTGGCGTGTCGTCCCAATCCACTCGAAGTGAGAGACGTCATAATCCTGACATTGGAATGCCAGTTTATTCGCGAGCTCAGTTTGCCTTTCTCCGTTTGTCTTGAACGCAGCGCAAACGGAAGGTTGCCAAAAAGCGCACAAAATCGAAAATCTCTAAACGGGACTGCGGGGGCATCGGCCGTTGTTTTAGAAATATTTGGATTTGTCACTGATTTAAAGATTTGAACCAATGGCTTAGCAATTACCTCTTGTTGTTTTGGTCAAAAATCCCGTAAGTTTCCACGGTTCGGGACGCGATTCCGAAGTTAATAGATTTTACCGGATAGGAAGCTTCTATGTGCAACCAGTGCACCCAATTAAATCGCCGCCGTTTTTTCGGTCTTGCTGCATCCGGTGTGGCTGCTGCGGGCATGCTCGGCATGAGCTCGCGCTTTTCGCCAGCTGAAGCTGCCACGTCTCTGACGCCTGATGAAGCGCTCGCCAAGCTCAAGGCCGGCAATGCC
Organism: Beijerinckiaceae bacterium; assembly: GCA_947456315.1. Classification (GTDB taxonomy): domain Bacteria; phylum Pseudomonadota; class Alphaproteobacteria; order Rhizobiales; family Beijerinckiaceae; genus Terripilifer. The sequence continues at coordinate 3,080 of CANGRU010000059.1, forward strand.
AAATATGTGGCAGCCAGCGACATCATCGAAGCTGAAATGCCCAAGCAGCGCGCCAGCGTTGCCAAGGCTCAGCAGCCTTGGGCAACCATCCTCGGCTGCGTGGATAGCCGTACGGCTCCCGAGCTGATCTTCGGCGGCACGAATCTCGGCGAACTCTTCGTCGCCCGTAACGGTGGCAACATGGCCGACCAGTATACGCTGGGCGCGATCGAATACGGCGTCGAACATCTCGGCAGCCCGCTGATCGTCGTTGTTGGTCACTCGCGTTGCGGCGCCGTTGTGGCAGCCTGCGATGTCGTGTCGAAAAATGCCAAGCTCAGCGGCCCGATCAAGTCCATGGTTGATCCGATCGTTCCGGCTGCCAAGGCTGTCTTCGGCAAGCCCGGCGATTTCGTCGACAATGCCGTTCGTGAAAATGCCAAGCGCACAGCTGCCCGCATGCTCAAGACCAGCAAGATCATCGCCGAGCATGTCCATCACGGCAAGCTGAAGGTTGTTCCGGCTTATTACAGCCTCGACACCGGCGCGATCGAATTTCTGGCCTGATAGGCTCGGCCTTTGACAATAAAAAGCCGTCCTTCGGGGCGGCTTTTTTCTTGAGTTTGCAGGCAACAGCTTTCTTCAGCTTTGCCTGGTTGAAAAAAGCTAGGACGGCCTGAGACGGGTGGCGATTCAGGCCCACACTCATGATCCGGGATGCCCTTATGACCATCAACACGAGCTCTGCCCCTGACAGTGGAAATGCCAATGCACGCATTGGTGTGCCGATGGCGTGGGGCTTGTCTGTCGGGGCCGCTGTCGGTGGTCTTTATGCCGGTTGGAACCTCGGCCTCGGGCAGGCTGGTTTTGGCGGCATGCTGGTGGCAACGCTTGTTGCCGGCGCTCTTTATCTCTTCCTCGTCATGTCCGTGTCCGAGCTGGTCTCGGTCATGCCCTATGCCGGCGGGACGATGAGTTATTCGCTGGTGGTGTTTGGTCGCTTCGGTGGCTTCATTGCTGCAATGGCTGTTTTGGTCGCCTATCTGTGTGCGATGTCGTCGATCCTTCTGGGTGTGACGCAAGAGATTGTGAAATTTCCCGAAGGCTTCGGCTTGTCGCATTTGTCTGCGCCGCTGGTCTGGGCTGCGCTCTTGTTGTTATTTGGCTGGCTGAACGTCAGTTCGCGCATCACGTTCTTTACAACAGCACTGGTTCTATCGATTGGCGCTTTGGCACTGCTGGTGCTGGTGACAGCGGGTCTGTTGCCGAGCTTCTCTCCCTCGGAGCTTCTGGCCTTGGCAGTGGCGCCGACCGGTAACCGCTGGTTGCCCAATGGCTATACCGGTGTGGTGCTCGCCATTCCTTTCGCGCTCTGGCTTTTCCTGTCGATTGAAGTCGGCATCTTTTCTGCCGAAGACGTCAGTGAGCCGCAGCGCACGCTGCCAAAATCTCTGCTTCTGTCATTTGCATCTCTGCTGATGATTGCGCTTCTGGTGCTGATCATCTTGCCGGGATCTCCCCCCGGTGTGTTGGCGATTTCGAAATTGCCCGATCCCTTGGGGCCGGGCTTGCATAAAATCTTTGGCCGTTCACCGCTGGTTGATCTGTTGACCTTGGCTGGTGCGATCGCAGGTTTCCATTCGATGGTTTATGCCAGCTCGCGTTTGGTGCTGGCTATGGCGCGTGCGGGCTTCATGCCTGCCTCCTTGACCAAGGTTGCGCCTGCATCCGGCATGCCCTCGCGTGCTGTTGTGGTTGTGTGCCTGGCCGTCTTTGCGCTGGTGTTTGCAACACGCTTCGTGGCGAGCGAAAAGCAGGTGGTCGAAGTTCTGATCCATTTGGCAGCAATTGGCGGGCTTGTGTCCTACCTCTTCGTCTTTGCTGCTTATTTGAAGCTGCATTCCACTTATCCTGATCTGCCGCGCCCCTTTCAAAGCATGTTTGGTGCAACGGGCGCGATTGCAGGCTTGTTGATGGTGGCGATCGGCCTGCTGTTGCTTCTGGCATTTGGAGAGGCAGCAACCGCCTTCGGGGCCTTTGCATCCATCAGCATCGCAGCATGCATCATCTTTTTTATTGCGGGACTTGGCCGCACGGATGCAAGTGCACCCGAAGAGCAATTCGCGCAATCGTTGAACAAGCCGCAGGCCTGATTAAACCAGCAAGGATCCGGGTGAATCATGCAAAGCATTCCTGAAAATTTCGTCCAGGTCGTGGAGCTTGCGGCGGTTCTCATTCTGACCATCACCGTTGTCTCCGAGCTGATCGCAGTGGTGTTGTCGCGCGGGCATGGCTTGCTCAATCTTGGTATGCAAACAGCGGCCCTTGCTTTCGCGCTCTATCTGGCGCGTGCCTGGATCTTCAATCTCGTCTTTGCGAGCATCTTCCCCTCGATCAACCAGTTCGCGGAGTTCATGCTCACGATCACCATTTTTGCGGCTGGTGTGGGTGTCGATCAGCTGGTGAAATATTTCATTTGGGAAGGGCATTTTTCCCGCGTTCACAAAATCAAGCCACCGGGCTTGCTGGTGGGCATTGTGCGCACGGCGATCTACCTCGTCGCAATCCTCTCGATCCTGCAATTTGTCTATGGTCAGACGATCACAGCTCTTGCGACATTGTCGGGCGCTTTTGCCGTTGTGCTTGGCCTGTCGGCGCAAACCACGCTGGGCGAAATGTTTGCTGGCATTGCGATTGCCATGTCGCACCCTTTCCATATCGGTGATTGGGTCAAGATCGGCGATCTGGAAGAAGGCGAAGTGGTCGACCAGACATGGCGCACGGTGCGTATTCGCACACGTGACAAGACCATCATGAACATCACCAACCGCGTTGTTGCAGAGCGACCGGTGAAAAACTTCTCTCATGCACCGATCGGCATCCGCCAGTCAGAGATGATTCAGGTGTCGAACCAGCTTGATCCTCATTGGATACGCGAGATTCTGGTCAAGGCGATGAATGACTCGGGCCTGGTCCTGCATGAACCGGCACCCAATGTGCTGTTCAAAAAAGTCTCGGAAGGTCTGGCCGATTATGCGGTGGCCTATTCCATTTCTAATTATGCCGAAAAGCCGATCATCGCAGACAAAATCTGGAAGATCATTTTCGCGACACTGCAAACCAATGGTGTTGCTTTCGGTCTGCCGGAGCGCCGCTACGAGATTCTCGACCAGCGGACAAATCTCAAAATGGTCAGCGCGGCAAAGGATGCGTCAGCCTGATTTCTTGTAGATGTTGGGCGCATAGGATTCAAACGCCTCGCGGAAAGCCGCGTGCGGGCGCTCGGCATTGCCGAAAATCAGAAAGCCGCCCGGCAAGACATGCTGTGCCAGCATGTTGATGACCTGCGTGCGTGTGTCTTCATCGAAATAGACCAAAACATTTCGGCAAAAGATGATGTCGAATTGGCCGATGTCGGCGCGTCCCGACATCAGGTTGATCTGTTCATATGTGACTTTGCTTCGCACAGCAGGTTCGATACGCCACATATTCCCTTCGGGCAAAAAGAACTTCTGACGATCACTGTCCGGCAGGCCGCGATCCATTTCAAAGCTTGTATAGAGCCCCTCACGCGCGCGCTGGAGCGCGTCGGAGGAAATGTCCGAGCCCAGAATGCGGGACTGGATCGACTTGCCGGCCAGCTCCATCTTCTTCAGGCACAGTGCGATGGAGTAGGGCTCTTGCCCCGTGGAGCAGGCGGCTGACCAAATGCGCACAAGTGCATTTTGCGAACGCCGTTCCGTAATCTCGGGCAGGATTTTGTCTTGCAGATTGTTAAAAACCGTTGTGTCACGAAACCAATAGGTCTCGTTTGTGGTCACAGCATCAATGAAGGCGCGCTCTGCAACACCTTTGGGGTCTTGCCGGATGAGAGTCCATAATTCACGCAAGCTGGACAGCTTCAGCTGGCGCAAGACAGGGGCGAGGCGTGATGTCAGGAGATAGTCTTTTTCCCGACTGATCAGAATTCCATACGCATCGCGAAGGAAGCTGCGCAATTCTTCAATCGAATCCATAGATCAGCGTCCACCAAAGATTTTGACAATGGACTCGCCGATGATCCCCAGCGGCAACACCGCGTCGCATAGGCCTGCTTCTGTGACAGCCCGCGGCATGCCCCAGACGGCAGATGATGCGCGATCTTGTGCAATGACGCGCCCACCTTTGGCTTTAATCTCCACGCAGCCCTCAAGGCCATCACGCCCCATGCCTGTGAGGATGACAGCCAGACTGCGTGCACCAAAATGTTTGGCAACCGAGCGCAACATCGGATTGACCGAGGGTTTGCAGTAATTTTCTGCCGGCCCGTCATCCAGTCTGCAAAAGGCGCCAGCAGCTCTGTTGATCAGGGTCAGATGTACGCCGGCGGGTGCGAGATAGGCCTGACCCGGATGCAAGACCAAGTCGTTCTTGGCTTCGTGAACGGGCGCGCCATAGGCTTGTGTCAGTGTCTCGGCAAGGCCAGCGCTGAAGCCCTGCGCAATATGTTGTGTGATCACAATGGGAACTTCAATGCGGCCCGCCAGCGACTTCAGCAGCTGGACCAGTGCGATCGGGCCACCTGTCGAACTGCCGATCGCCAGAATGAGCGGGCTTGCTTGCGCAGCCCGCGTCACTCCGTCCTTCTGTTCGGAATCGGTCATGACTTCTTGCTGTCATCGCGTGTATCAACGAAATCGACAGCCAGGAAAGCCATGACAACGGATTTGTCGTGTGGCGAGAGTTCCTTGATGCGATTGACAATGTCTTCGAGCGTTTCATGCGAACGGAACGAGAGCACCATGCCATCACTGGTTTCGGATGTGCGCACGACACCCAGAGCAGAAAACTCGTCAGACTCGAACTTCTTTTCGCGTTCGGCACTGAGGCCAAGGGCGCGGGCTTCACGATCCAACTCGTCCTGCTGCTCTTTCGAAATGTAGCCGGAAGCGGCTGTCTCTGCGACCAGTTCCTGGAATTGCGCTTTTTGTTGACGCAGCTTTTCAGTAAAGCCGGTCGCCAAAATGCCGGTCGGGAGCGCGATCATGCCCAGACCCACGCAAGCCATGACCATGGTGAGTGCTTGGCCAAGTGGCGTCACAGGATAAATATCTCCATAGCCGATACTTGTCAGCGTCACGATGGCCCAATACATGGCCTGCGGAATGCTCGAGAACTTGTCAGG
>CANGRU010000060.1 GCA_947456315.1 Beijerinckiaceae bacterium
CTACGAGAATTTCGTCTCCAAGATTGATGAGAGCGCACATCGCGATTGGCCCGAGTGGATGGGCAAGATCGATTTCACCGGCCTCAAGCTGAAACTGCTCTCCTCCATTGTCGCCATTTCCGGCATCCAGCTTTTGAAGACTTTCATGAATGTCAAAAATGTGTCTGATCGCGACATTATGTGGTCGGTCATCATTCACATGGTCTTCGTGATCTCCGGCATTATTCTGGCCTGGACCGACAAGATCAGTGGCGAGGCACATTCAGCCAACGACAAAGCGCATTGATCATTTCGCATCGAGCACGGCGCGACAAGCGCCGGGCAATTGCGCAAGCGTCACGGGCTTGGGCTGTTTTTCAGGCGGCACCGGCTTGGGGTGCAGCGCTTCATCGGTGAACCACCACTCCAGTGTCTTGTCGCACCCCTCGCTCATGGGTGGCGGCTCTTGCGCGCGGCAGGATTCATCTCCTGCCGGACAGGCAAGGCGAATGTGAAAATGGTAATTATGCCCGTAAAAGGGCCTTATCTTGCCAAGCCATGAACGATCACCCCGCACATTTTGGCAGAGCGCTTTCTTGATCGCCGGATTGACGAAGACACGTTCCACGGCAGTTTGCTGAGCCACATGTTTTAAAAGCGCCATGTGAGACGCACCAAACAGCTGTGGCTCGACATCCAGCCAATCCTCGCGCACCAGATTGGTGGCAGACATGTCTTCCCGCTCCTGGCGTGTCAGTCGGCGATCCGGCATCGGCGTGAACCAGACATCGGCATCGAGCCCGATCTGATGCGAGGCATGTCCGGTCAGCATCGGCCCGCCACGCGGTTGCGACATGTCACCGACCAGAAGACCCGGCCAGATCTGTTGTGCGCGCATCTCGCGTGAGACACGCTGCAAAAACGACACAAGTGCGGGATGGCCCCAATTGCGATTGCGCGACAGGCGCATGGCCTGCCAAGCGTCGCCGTCGGTCGGCAGCATGTCCGCACCCGCCAGACAACCGCGCGAATAAAAGCCGATGGGCTGTGGTGTCATTCTGGCGGGCGTGGGGCGACGGCCAAACAATTCTTTGGCGGGCAGCGCCGGATCATCCGGATTGGCAAGCGGTGGAAGCGGCTTGGGATTAAGCGTTCCCGCATCTTGCGCCTGTGCTGGCAGAAGCGTCAGGCTCACAAGCAGTGCGAGGCCGATGAAACCGTCCTTGCGAGCGAAGCGAAGCAACCCAGACATTGCAGCCTCCGCGCAGGGGCGACTAGTCTCCGAAGACCACCGTCTTGGATCCATTCAGAATGACGCGATCTTCCAGATGGTGGCGCACAGCGCGCGCGAGCACGCGACGCTCAATGTCACGACCCTTGCGCACAAGATCTTCGGGCAAATCGCGATGGCTGATGCGCTCCACATCCTGCTCGATGATCGGACCTTCATCGAGGTCTGACGTCACATAATGCGCGGTTGCGCCAATCAGCTTCACGCCGCGCGTATGCGCCTGCTTGTAAGGGTTTGCACCCTTGAAGCCCGGCAGGAAGGAGTGATGAATGTTGATGCAGCGGCCCGACAATTTGGCCGAGAGGCCTTCTGACAAAATCTGCATGTAGCGCGCCAGCACAACAAGATCAGCCTTGGTCTCGCGCACGAGTGTCCATAGCTGCGCTTCCTGTTCCATCTTGGTGTCGCGCGACACGGGAAGATGATGAAAGGGCGCGCCGTCAAAATCGAGATGCGCGTAAGTTTCGCGCGGATGATTGGCGACAATGCCGGCCAGTTCCATCGGCAATTCACCAATGCGCCAGCGATAGAGCAGATCGGCCAGACAATGGTCGAATTTCGACACCAGCACCAGCACGCGCTTTTTCTGCGCGGTGGCGCGCATGGTCCAGTTCATGCTGAATTTGGTGCCGAGCTCGGCAAAGCCGGCATGCACCTTGTCAAAGGTCACATCTTCCACGCCATTGAAGACGACACGCATGAAGAACACATTGGTCTGTGTGTCATCATATTGCTGGGCGTCGAGAATGTTGCAGCCGTGGCCAAACAGATAGGTCGAGACACCCGCGACAATGCCGGGCTTGTTGGGGCAAGAGAGTGTCAGGACATATTGGGCGCTGGGCATCGGAGCGGCAGACATGTGAGCTTCTTCCAAACGAGGTACATTGCCCCCAGATCGGGGGCTTTGTGATATAGGCCAATCCAGCTCCCAACCTCAACCGCGCCTTGACGCCATCAGCGCCAGACGCCTAAAATGTTCGTAATCCGCCCATATGTTCTCTATGCGAACACTTAAGGAAAGATCATGACCGAAGCCTTCCTTTGCTCTGGCCTGCGCACGCCTATCGGCCGCTATGCTGGCGCGCTCTCTTCTGTGCGCCCCGATGACATGCTGGCTTTCGTCATCCGCGAGCTGATGGCGCGCCATCCGCAAATTCCGGGCGAAGCCATTGACGAGATTTTTGCCGGCTGCGCCAACCAGGCGGGCGAGGACAATCGCAATGTCGCGCGCATGGCCGGTCTGCTCTCCGGCCTGCCGCTCAGCGTACCGGGCACCACACTGAACCGCCTCTGCGGCTCTGGCATGGATGCCGTGGGCACGGCGGCGCGTGCGGTGAAATCCGGCGAATGCGAACTGGTCATTGCAGGTGGCGTGGAAAGCATGTCGCGCGCGCCCTTCGTCATGAACAAAGCCACAGAAGCTTTCTCGCGTGCGGCGGAAGTGCATGACACGACAATTGGCTGGCGCTTCATCAATCCTCTGATGAAGGCACAATATGGCGTCGATTCCATGCCGGAAACTGCCGAGAACTTGGCCGAAGACAAGCAGATCTCGCGCGCCGATCAGGACGCCTTTGCTTTCCGCTCGCAAGCGCGTGCCGCCAAGGCGATCGCTGCTGGCCGCTTTGCCAAGGAAATCGTCGCCTATGAGATCAAGGATCGCAAAGGCAATATCACCCGCGTCGAGCGCGACGAGCATCCGCGTGAAACCACGATTGAAAAGCTGGCCGCTCTTGGCACACCGTTCCGCAAAGGCGGCTCGATCACGGCTGGCAATGCCTCGGGCGTGAATGATGGCGCAGCTGCGATGATCATCGCCTCGGCCCGTGCGGTTGAAAAATATGGCCTGACACCTTTGGCCCGCATCAATGGCTTAGCGACAGCCGGCTGTGCACCGCGCATCATGGGCTTTGGCCCTGTGCCCGCCACGCAGAAACTGATGGACCGTTTGGGACTGAAGATTTCTGACTTCGATGTGTGCGAATTCAATGAGGCCTTCGCCGCACAGGCGCTTGCCTGCACACGCGCCCTTGGCCTGCCCGACGACGCCGAACATGTAAACCCGAATGGCGGCGCGATTGCGCTGGGTCATCCGCTCGGCATGTCGGGTGCGCGCCTTGCCCTGACGGCTGCGATTGAAATGAACGAGCGGAGCCAGAAGCGTGCGCTGGCGACCATGTGCATTGGTGTGGGCCAGGGCATTGCACTGTCGCTGGAGGCTGTGCGCTGATCGTCATTGCGAGCGTAGCGAAGCAATCCATGGCGCAATAACTCAGAAATGAGTAACATGGATTGCCGCGTCGCCTACGGCTCCTCGCAATGACGGCGCGGGTGCGGAGCAGGACATGAAAATCGCGCTCATCCAGATGAACTCGACCGACGACAAAGCTGCCAATCTGGAACAGGCACGTCGGCTGATCGAAGATTGCGTGGCCAAAGAAAATCCCGACTGGATTGGTCTGCCGGAAGTGTTCTCTTTTCTGGGTGGCTCGCGCAAAGACAAAGTCGCTGCCGCAGAAGAATTCCCTGATGGCGAGGCCTATCAATTGATGCGCGAGCTTGCCGCCCGCCACCGCGTGCATATTCATGCGGGGTCCATGCTCGAACATATTCGTGGCGAGGAACGGCTCGGCAATACGACTGTTGTCTTCAACCGCTTGGGCGAAGACATCGCGCGCTATCGCAAAATCCATATGTTTGATGTCACCACGCCCGATGGCATGGTCTATCGTGAAAGCGATGTCATGAAGCCCGGTGACAGCGCTGTCGCTTATGATTGCGAAGGGCTCACCATTGGTTGCGCCATTTGCTATGATGTGCGCTTTCCGGCGCTGTTTGATGCACTCAGCAAACGTGGTGCCGATCTGATCGTGCTGCCGGCCGCTTTCACCTTGCAGACCGGCAAAGATCATTGGGAGGTCTTGTGTCGCGCTCGCGCGATTGAGACGCAGACTTATTTTGCAGCCCCCGCCCAGACGGGGCAATTCCGTCAAGGTGCCGAAATGCGCTCGACCTACGGACACTCACTTGTCGCTGACCCGTGGGGTTTGGTGATCGCGCGTGCATCTGATGGCATAGGTTACACCACAGCACAGATTGATCGCGAGCTGATCAAACGCGTGCGCGCGCAAATTCCGGTCGCGCAACACAAGGTTGATATGAAGCCGTGACGCGCATCACTGTCACGGGCGAGGCTTTGGTTGATTATGTGCCCGACGGCTCAGGCACGTTGCAATGGACGCCCGGTGGCTCCGGCCTCAACACAGCGCTGGCACTGGCGCGGCTTGGCATCAATGCATGTTTTGCAGGCAGCCTGTCACAGGATGCTGATGGAAAGCGTCTGTCCGCTTTCATGCGTGATGAAAACATCGATCTGACGCATGCGCATATCAGCGCAAAATCCTGTCCGCATGTGATCGTCCACAATAATGCCCAAGGCGTGCCGACCTATAATCTTCATCTGGCCGGCAGCGCGCTGGAAGATGCACCCGCTTGCTGGTCATGGGATGGCGACGCGAAGCATGTTCATGCCACATCTTTTGCTGCCACATTGGGGCCATGTGGCGAGGCCAGTTTAGCGGCCTTGCGCGCCACGCGCGGATTCATAACAAGCAGTTTCGATCCCAATCTGCGCGCCAGTGTTTTTCCTGATCGCAGCACAATTCCGCTCTTGCTTGCCCGGCGCATCAGGCATGCGGATATTGTCAAAGTCTCCAGTGAAGATCTCGATGTGCTGGCGCCGGGTATTTTGCATGATCATGTCATCAGTGAATGGCGCGCACTGGGGCCGAAGCTTCTCATTGTCACACGCGGCGCAAAAGGCGCGATAGCATTCTTTGAAAACAGCCAAGTGGAAGTGGCCGCCTGTCCGGTGACCGTCCGCGATACAATTGGTGCGGGTGACACATTCATGGGCGCCTTTTTGGCGATCATGGCGCAAGACAATTGTCTGGGTGCATGGCCGCCGCAGCTTTCACCGGATCAGGTCGCGCATTGGCTGGCTTTTGCGAGCAAAGCGGCAAGCCTTTGCTGCATGCGCGCGGGCGCCAATCCGCCAAGGCTCGCAGAGTTGCGTGCGTAATCGGGCTGTCAGCGATTTTGGTTGCTTCGATTCACCAGAGCGCCTAGAGAAGCGCGCTATCTTTTGGCTTTAAGGAAATTCTCATGCGTCCCTCCCAACGCGCCCATGATCAGATGCGTCTTGTCACGCTGGAGCGCAATGTTGCGCGCTATGCGGAAGGCTCATGCTTGGTGAAATTCGGTGAGACGCATGTTCTGTGCACCGCCTCTCTCGAAGACAAGCCGCCCATGTGGCTGCGCGGACAGGGCCGCGGCTGGATCACAGCAGAATATTCCATGCTGCCACGCGCCACAGCAACGCGCACGCGCCGTGAAGTGACCGCAGGCAAGCCGTCCGGTCGCACGCAGGAAATCCAGCGCCTCATCGGCCGCTCGCTGCGTGCCGTTGTTGATTTGCAGGCTTTGGGTGAACGCCAGATCACGCTCGATTGCGATGTCCTGCAGGCTGATGGTGGCACGCGCACAGCTGCCATCACCGGCGCATGGGTTGCTATGTATGATTGCCTGAAGTGGATGCGCGGCCGCTCGATCATCAAGGATATGCCGATCCGCGATCACGTCGCCGCCATATCGTGCGGCGTGACCAAGGGCACAGCGGTGCTCGATCTCGACTATGCCGAAGATTCCACCGCCGAGACCGATGCCAATTTTGTGATGACGGGCTCGGGCGGTCTGGTTGAGATCCAGGCGACCGCCGAAGGTGCGATCTTCACGCAGGACCAGCTCACCGCCATGATGGACCTGGCGCGCCATGGCATTGGCCAGCTGGTGGACCTGCAAAAAAGCACCGTCGCCTGACACGTTCGGCTCCGTCTTTTTGCACTGCAACATGAAAAATCAAGGGCTTGGGCTTACGGATTACGCATTTCGTCGTATTCGGCGCTATGTTTGCGCTTCCGCTTGGGCCTGAGATGTGATTACCTGACGGTCTATAAGAACAAGACATATAGGAACGAAACGCAACATTCCGGCAGGCCCCAGAGAGGGCCGCACGGCAAAAGGCACTGAAAAGACTTAAGGTTAATCAGCTCCGTTCCACTGACTTTGTTTCCGACCACATGTTTGGTCCAAAAATCCTCCTAGGATGAAATCATAAGGGCGCGAGCCTGAGCAGGGCGAATAAAATGTGTAACGAGTTGGGCATGAGGGAACGCGTGGGGGTGACAGCTACTGCTGTCGCCTGGCTGCACGCACTCGTGCTTCTGTTCTCGCTCGTTGTCGTCCCGGCTGACCCGCTCTTCAAAACCTATGAAAATGCCGCTGTGATGGCCCTGGCCGATCAGGCTCCTGATGAGTCTGCGACCAAGAAAGGCCTCGAGGGCAACGATCTTTCGCTCTGGAGTTTGGCCCAGCGCGATGAAGTTGGCATGCGTCTGGGTGAGCAGATTTGTCTCACGCAGGAGGCGCCACGGGTGAGCGGCTGCGGCCGTTCCTTTCATGCCCGGGGACCACCGAACGCGCACGCCTGAGGCGACCCGGACCCTTTCTGAAAGGGCTTCAGGATCGCAGGACCATTTCTCAAAAAGGATGACCTTTCCTCGTCCCTTCGGGGCGTGACCGCCGGACCAACAAGTACATCCCGGCTGAAAGCAACATCGGAATAAAATTAGGGGACTTTCATGGAAATTTGGGAAGCATTAGGCCAGGGGCTCACCTTGCTCCTTGAGCCGCATCGTATGATGCTCCTTTGGGGTGGTGTGCTCTGCGGTCTGGCTCTCGGCATCCTGCCGGGCATCGGCGGCGTCGCAGGTACTGCACTGCTCCTGCCCTTCACCTACAACATGGATCCGGCGGCTGCCATGGCGCTGCTGCTGGGCCTTGCTGCAACCACAACCCACGGTGACCCGATCTCGGCCATCGTGCTGGGCGCCCCGGGCCATGCGGCATCTGCCGCGACCGCTCTGGACGGCTATCCGATGACCAAGCGTGGCGAAGGTGCTCGCGCTCTGGGTGCGGCCTATATGTCCGCGCTCATGGGCGGCCTCTTCGGTGCGGTGCTCATGGCGGTGACCCTGCCGATCGTTCGTCCCTTGATCTTGTTCATTGGCTCGCCAGAACTTCTGGCCCTTGCCGTGTTCGGTATCTCCATGGTCGCCGTGCTTTCGGGCAACACGCCTCTGCGCGGCCTCACCATGGCGTGCTTCGGCATCATGCTCGCCATGATCGGTTCCGATCCGCAGACCGGCACGTTGCGCTGGACCATGGACAGCCTCTACCTCTGGGAAGGCTTGCCGCTGGTGCCGCTGACGCTCGGCGTCTTCGCCTTGCCGGAACTCTGCGATCTTCTTGTGGCCCGCACATCCGTTGTGTCGGACTCCAAGGTGCAGAACAACTGGCGTGGTCTCTGGCAGGGTTCGGTGGATTGCTTCACCCATTGGTGGCTCAATATCCGCTGCGCCTGGATTGGCTCGGTCATCGGCGCCATCCCCGGCATCTCGGCCTCGGTCATCGACTGGATCTCTTACGCTCACGCACTCAAAACCGAAAAGGGCGCTCGCCTCACCTTCGGTCAGGGCGACGTGCGCGGCGTGATCGCAGCGGAATCGGCAACCTGTTCACGTGAAGGCGGCGCTCTTGTGCCAACGATCGTGTTCGGCGTTCCAGGCTCCGCCGGCATGGCCATTCTGCTCGGCGCCTTCCTCATGCACGGTCTGGTCCCCGGACCGGAAATGCTGACGAAGCATCTCGCCATCACCTATTCGATGGTGTGCTCGATCGCCATTGCGAACATTCTGGGTTCGGGTCTCTGCTACCTGTTCTCCAGCCAGTTCGCGAAGCTGGCCAGCTTGCGCTACACGCTGATCCTGCCCTTCGTTCTGTCGCTGGTTTATATCGGCGCTTTCGAAGGTC
>CANGRU010000061.1 GCA_947456315.1 Beijerinckiaceae bacterium
GATGGGATAATTGGTGAGATTGGCACCTGTAATATGCACCGACTTATAACCATCCTTCAGATCAATGGCGGGCGTGCCAGCGCCCGCCATGCGGTGCACATGTGTCTGCAAGCCGCCGCTGTAATACATGAGGCTGTTGCCGATGAAGAGGATGCGCTTGGGCGAGGCCACGGGCGAGTCTTTGACAAGCGGGGCTGGCGTCTGCGCCAGACTTGGTGCGCTGCACGCCATGAAAAGGGTCAGCAGGCTGGCGGCAAGCTGCGAGCGGATGGGCCTGTTCATGGTTCTCTCCCGGAGTGATCTTCGATTGTGAAGGAGCGTGGTGCGGCGCCTGGTTTCGAGCCAATCCAATTCCGGCACCGGCTTATTCAAAAGCCTTGCAAGACGCCCTTGCAGCGTTGCGCCGCGCGCTGAAGACAGGTCTAATTTCCCTAACAAATAAGGGGGAGACGATGGCCAAGAGATTTTTCACGCTGGCGCTATGCCTGGGCCTTTCTACGGCTGCTTTCGCTCAAGGCGCGCCCGATCCCGATGATGCGCTGAAGGAAGACATCGTCACCGCCTACAAGATTCTGGTCAATGAAGGCATTCTTGATTCCTTCGGCCATGTCACCGCGCGGTCCAACAAAGATCCGAATGTCTTCCTGATGCCGCAGGCCATGCCGCCTGCGCTGGTGACCAAGGCCGACATTCTCGAAGTGCGCGTGTCAGACAGCCAGCCGATTGATCCCAAGGGCCGGCGCGTCAATGGCGAGCGCTATATTCATGGCGAAATCTACAAGGCGCGGCCGGATGTGAAATCGGTCATTCATTCCCATTCCATGGGCGTGATCCCGCTCAGCCTCACACCGATCAAGTTGAAGCCTGTGGTGGCACAGGCGGGCTTCCTGCCTTTGGAATCGCCGACTTTTGAAATCCGTGATGCGCGTGAGCCCGGCGGACGCGGCATGCAGATCACCGACAGCAAGCGCGGCGCTGCTCTGGCCAAGACGCTTGGCCCCAATCCTGTCGCGTTGATGCGCGGACATGGCGAGACGGTGGTCGGCAAGTCGATCAAACAGGCGGTGGTCTTTGCTGTCTATATCGACATCAATGCGAAAATGCAGACGCAGGCGCTCTATCTGTCGAAGAATGTCAAAACCATGAACACACCCGAGCTGTTCACAGAAGACGAGTTCGACATCAATCGTCCGTGGGAACATTTCCGCCAGAAGACGCTCGATCCCGCCGCCAAAGCGGCCATTGATCGCTCGCAATTCGGCCTCACCCAAACACAAGAAAAGCGCTGAGCCGCAGGGCTTGGTTGATCATTCCAACAGGAGGAGCGCTTCCATGCGCATGTTCGTGAAAACTCTGGCCGTTGCTGCGGCCGCTCTGCTCTCTGCCAGCGCTGCGCAAGCTGATGCTGTGTCGGATTTCTACAAAGGCAAGACGCTGACGCTCGTGTCGGGCTTCACGCCCAATGGCGAGAACGACATCCAGCTGCGTCTGCTTGGCCGCTATATCGGCAAATATTTGCCCGGCAATCCGCAGACCATGATGTCCAACATGCCGGGTGCCGGCACGTTGCTCGCCGCCAATCATCTGTTCAAGGCGCCTGCCGATGGCACGGTGATTTCCATGTTCACATCGCAAGCCGCGATCGAGCCCTATCTGGGCAATACAGCGGCCATGTTTGACCCGACCAAATTGTCGTGGATCGGCAGCATGTCGCAGGATCGTCAGTTCTGCATGTTGCAGGGCGAAGCCAATGGTGTGAAAAATTTCGATCAGCTTGTCCAGAAAGAAGTGACCTTCGGCTCCAGCGCGCCTGCGACAGATATTTTCCGTTTCAGCGCGGTGATCAAAAATCTGCTGGGCGCAAAGATGAAGCTTGTGTCGGGTTATCCGGGCATGCCGGCCATCCGCTTGGCGATGGAAGGCGGCGAAGTGTCGGGCGTGTGCGGTGTGTCCGAAATGATCCTGCGCACCAATCTGGCAGAGGCCTACAAGACGAAGAAGATCAATCTGATCATCCAGATGGGCCGTTCGACCACAGAAGAATTCGGCAAAATGCCGAGCGTCTTTGATTATGCCAAGGACCAGAAGACCAAGGATATGCTGGAATTCTTCTTCAAGGATCTGGCCATTGGTCGCCCGATTGCAGCCCCCGCCGGCGTGCCGGCAGATCGACTGGCGGCTCTGCGCAAGGCTCTGCCCGAAACCCTGAAAGACAAGGACTTCCTTGGCGAGGCTGAAAAGATCGGCATGTCGATCAGCCCCGTGTCGGCAGATGACATCCAGTCAACCATGGTGGCTTTGTCGACGAAGCCGAAGAGCTTCTATGAAGAAGTCAAACGCGTCTCTGAATAAGAGCGGGTATCCGAAATAAAAAAGGGCCGGGAGTGATCCCGGCCCTTTTCTTTTGGTGATGTGTTGCACTAGGGCGGCGTGGCATAGGCGGCCGGCACATTGGTCGGCACTTTGTCCCAATCCTGTGCGGGCTCGAAGCCCCAGACCCAATCAATTTTGCCATGCGTGCCATTGCCGGATTTGATTTCTTTCTTCTGCTTTTCCTGATCGGCCATGTGCTTAAACTTGTTGGCCGAGTTCGACAGATTCTGCACACCATGGACGCGCGGAATCCGCACGGCGCGGAAATGCTCGAACGCTTCCAGCGGGTCAGTGCATTGGTTCATCCAGCGGCCGAGAATATAGGAATCCTCAAAGGCCATGCACGCACCTTGGCCGACACTCGGCACCATGGCATGCGCGGCATCACCGATCAGCTGGATGCGACCAAAGCCCCAATTATTGGTGATGGGGCGCGTAAACAGGCCCCATTTGGAACATTCTTTGACAGTCTCGAGCAGTTTCACCAGACGCGGTTCGGCATTGGGATAGCTGGCGCGCATCAGATCAGGATCGCCTTTGATCGCCCAACCTTCTTCTTCCCACACATCGCTATCGACCTGCGAGACGACATTCACAAGGCGGTTCTGGCGGATGTAATAAGCAATCAAATGACGACCGGGGCCGACCCATTGCACATGGCCATGCGGCTCGAGGCAATCGGCGGGAACATCTTCGGCCTTGAGCAGTGCGCGCCAAACCATCTGGCCCGTGAAGGTCGGATTGTCATCGCCATAAAGCGCTTGGCGCAGGACGGACTTCACGCCATCGGCTCCGATGACATATTCAGCCTCAACCTGTGAGCCATTGGTGAAATGCAGGCTCACGCCGGTGTCTTTCACGTCAACACTTTTCAGGCGATGGCCCAGATGAATATGGGCGCGATCCAGCGGCTCGGCCAGCGCATCGATCAGATCGGCGCGGTGGAAGCAGTAATAGGGCATGCCATAGCGTTCAGCGAGTTCGAAGCGGTTGGTATATTCGAGAAATTCGCCGGTGATCATATTGCGGGTGACGGGACCGGGTGACTTGTGGCCAATCGCATCCACTTGCGGACCCACGCCGACCGCATGGAGTGCCTTCACAGCCTGCGGGCTGCAATTGACCGAGGCGCCGATTTCACCAAGTTCGGCAGCGGCTTCAAAAACCTCGGCCTGAATGCCATGGGTGCGCAGCGCATTGGCAGCTGCCAGTCCGGCTAGCCCGCCACCGATAATTGCGATCCTGCAGGTCTTCATACGCACGTTCCTCCATCCGCTCTGAGGGCTCATCTTATGATCTGAAAATTGGCCCGATGCGCCCCAAAAGCAAATCCAAATCCCGTGACAGCTCATTACAATTCAACGGGATTGATGTGTCTGCCGTCTCTGTCATTCAAATACAGTCGGGGGTGATCATCTTTGCGGGCCGCACGACCTTTTAGGTTGTCAGGCGACCATTCCAAAAATACCCTATGATCAAAGAAAAACAGGCTGGCTCCCAGAGTCGCCCGAGGGAGGATGAAGCATATGACCATTTCGCGCCGTCAATTCGTGGCCGGGGCTTCGCTGGCCGCAGCCTTGCCGACATCCTATCAGGCTGCGCTGGCACAGGCGGGTTATCCCAATAAGCCGATCCGCCTGCTCGTTGGTTTCGCGCCGGGGGGCTCGACCGATACGGTGGGCCGTCTGATCGGTCAGGCGCTGGGTGAGCGCATCGGGCAAAATCTGGTCATTGAAAACAGGCCGGGTGCTGGCACCAATATCGCGACCGAGGCCGCTATCCGCTCTGCACCCGATGGCTATACTTTGTTGATGGTCGGCCCTTCGGTCACGATCAATGCCACGCTCTACAAAGAGCTCAATTTCAATTTTCTGCGTGATGCCGAGCCGGTCAGCGCCATTGCAAGCCAAGCGCAGGTCATGCTGGCCAATCCGAAGCTGCCCGTACAAAGCGTGGCCGAGCTCATCGCCTATGGCAAAAAGAATCCCGGCAAATTGACGGTTGCCTCGGCGGGCATTGGCTCGATCGGTCATCTCACGGGCGAATTGTTCAAGATGAAGACCGGCATTGAATTGCTGCATGTGCCTTATCGTGGGGCCTCTCCGGCTTTGGCCGATCTGGTCGGCGGGCAGGTGGATATTTCTTTCGCCGGCATTGCGGGCGCTGTGGAGTTTGTGAAAGCCGGCACATTGCGTGCGCTTGGCGTATCAACAAGGACGCGCTCCGAGCGTTTGCCAGATGTGCCCGTGATTGCTGACGCGGTGCCGGGTTTCGAGAGCAATGACTGGTTTGGCATGGCTGCCCCCAAAAATACACCGCCCGAGATTATTGCACTTCTCAATCGTGAAATCGCAGCCGCTGTCGCCGACCCCAAACTGAAGGCGCGCTTTGCTGATCTGGGGGCAACGTCCATGCCCATGCTGCCCGCAGACTTTGGTCGCTTGCTGCGTGAAGACACCGAGAAATGGGGCGAAGTCGTGCGCACCGCCAAGATTTCCCCGATTTGAAAAGTCAGGAAACCCCTATGAAAAGCCCATTTCTGCTCGCTGCTGCCACGGCCGCTCTGCTGTTGGCGGGCTCAAGCGCGCAGGCGCTGGATAAGTTTGTCATTGCCTCGGGCGCTTTCGGCAATTGGCAAACAGCGCCGCCGCATATGGGAAAAGTCTCGCGCATTTTCGAAAAGCATGGCCTTGATGTGGAGGTTTTGTGGACCGAGGGCGGTGGCGAATCCTTGCAGGCTGTGGCCTCCGCCAGTGCGGATGTCGGCGTCGGGCTTGGCCTCTCTGCCGTCATGGCCGCTTATCAAAAAGGTGCGCCCATTCGTCCCATCGGCAATACCAGCACAGGCCCTGATCTCTATTGGTATGTGCCAACCAATTCTCCGATCAAATCTCTGAAAGATGCCGACGGCAAAAGCATTGCTTATGCAACCATCGGTTCGTCCGGCTATGTCGCTTTGTTGCAGATGGCCAAACTCTACAATGTGAATTTGAAACTCACCGCAACAGGCGGGCCTGCGGCCACATACACGCAAGTCATGTCAGGCCAAGTGGATATCGGCTGGGCCAATCCGCCGTTCGGTTTCGAGCAGCGCAAGAATGGTCTGATCCGTGTGGTTGGGCGTGAATCAGAATTGCCTGATTTTATCGACCAGACCTCGCGCGTGCTGATTGCCAATATCAATACGATCAAAAACAAGCCCAAGCAGATGGAAGCCTTCCGTGCGGCCTATGCCGAGACCATCGAGTGGATGTATTCCGGTCCCGAGGCGATGAAGGCCTATTCGGACTTCTCCAAAGTGCCACTCGATATTGCCAATCAGGTGATCGAAGAATTCTGGCCCAAGAAAGCCATTCTGATGACGAGCCTGGGCGGTGTCGATGCGGCCATGCGTGACGCGGTCGATATGAAGCTCATGAAAGAGCCGATGACCAAAGCGCAGCAGGATGAGTTTTTTGCCTATTACGCCAAATAAAGGGGCGCGTGATGCGTGAAGCTGAACCCGAGCGGATCATTCCGGCGCTGGATCGTTTTTATGCGCTGAGCATTCCATTCTCGTGGCTGTTGTTGCGCTGTGGGGCAGGCCTGCTTCTGGCCATTCACGGGTTTGGCAAAGTGGGACGCACAGCGGGGCCAGCCGAGCTGCTCAAACGCGCGCCGGAGATGGCGTCAATCGGCGCGGAGCTGACTTTTGTTTTGATGGTCACCGAATTCATCGGCGGCCTGTGCATTGCGTTGGGGTTGTTCACGCGTTTCTTTGCAGCCGCGGCTGCCATCGAAATGGGTGTGCTGACCTTCTACATCTACTGGAGCAACGGCTTCAGCTGGACAGCGCGCGGGTATGAATTCACTTTGCTCTGGGGCATCGTGCTGCTGGTCATTGCCTTGCGCGGTGGCGGGCCTTGGTCGCTTGATCGCAAGATCGGCCGCGAGCTTTAAGGCGGCATCGGCTGGTTGAAAAGCGATGTCGGTATCAGCGTGCCAAGGCCTTGCGCTTTGGCGCGCTCATAAACCAGATGTGCGACAGCCGTAAATTGCGCACCGACACCGGTCGAGTTCAGAAAAAACGTGATTTCGTCGTCATGGCTGCGCGTCTTGGCGTGGCCGCTGACCAATTCGCCCAGATCAGGAAAATCATTCCAGTTGATGGTGCCGGGCGGATGATCGCGCATGGTGAAGGCATGGCGGGCCTCCATCGCGGCAAAATCGGTCGAGACATATTCATGCTCTTTCATGCGCGTGTGAAAGATGCAGACATCGGCTTTGGCAAAGCAATCATCCATCGGCTCATCGCGCTGCATGCAGGACAAATGCATGCCCGGTGTCAGCCATTGGGCGGGAAAGAACGGCTTGCGGCTGTTGGTGGCAGTCACCGCAATATCAGCCCCGCGCACAGCCATTTCCGCGCTTTCAGCGGGATGCGCATCGAGATCATGTTCGGCGCGCATGCGGGCACAAAAAGCCTCGGCTTCATCGCGGTCGGGGCTGAAAACGGACAGGTATTCAATGTCACGCACCTGACAGAGTGCAGCGATCTGCGGGCCTGCCTGATTGCCGGCGCCAATCAGGCCGACACGGCGGGCATTTTTGCGCGCCAGATATTTCGCACCAATCGCATTGATCGCGCCCACGGCAAACTTTTGCAAAATGCCGTCTTGCAGAATGGCCATCAGCTCGCCGGTGGCCGACGAGAAGAGAAAGACCAATCCGACCCAGCTTTGATTTTCAGCCGCCGGAATTTTAACCCGCCGCCGTGCGCCATCCACCAGCGGAAAAGCCACCACATCGGACGTCACACGGATGGAGGCTGCTTGCAGGCTCGGGATCGCGCCATCCAATGTTTTGAATTGATGGGCGGCGGGCACATCCGCGCCAATCGCGGCTTGCGTTGGATGAAAGAGATCGGTGCGGCCGCGATAGACAGCGCTGCCTGATCCCAGTTCCGCATAGGTGTGTTCAAGGCGCTCGATCACACTGGGGAGATCGAGCACCTTTTGCGCATCATCCGTTGAAAGGACGAGTGTCACTCCGTGATCTCACGCACTTTGGCAATGCTTTCCGGCTTTGCCGCATAGACATGCGCAATGATTTTGGCAGCTTCTTCGCCTGTCATGGGCTGGATCGGCAGGTTGAATTTCTTCGCATCTGCCAGCAGGGCCTCGTCCTTCAACGCGGCATTGAAGCCTGCGCGCACCAGCTTCAGCCGGTCTTCGGGAACGGTTTTGGCCATAATGAAGGGGCGGCCGACTTCGCTGGAGGCTGCAAAGATTTCAAGAATCTCTTTCTGCTGGTCGGTTTTTGCAAACTTGCCCGCGTAAGGAAGGTCGGCTGGCATCGAGCTTTCGCGCGAGGGCGAGAAGGAGACGAGCGGATAGATTTTCTTGTCCGCAATCCACTCCACCGGCAGGCTGCTCCAGGAGCCGCAATCGGCATCAAGTTCGCCGCGTTCCAGCGCGAGCTTCTGTTCAGCTGATCCGGGGAAGCCCAGGACGTGACGGATCTTGATGCCGAACACATTGCGCAGCGTTGAAGCGTTCATGTAATTGGCCGTGCCTTTGGCGGTGCTGCCAAAGACAGTCTCGTTGCGCGCAACAAGATCATCCCATGTCTTGATGCCTGTCTTGTGCCACGCATAACAAACACGCACTTCGGGTGCCATGCTGCCGATCCACGCCACATCGGTGAATTTCACCTTGATGCGATTGGGATCGACCAGCGATTCCAGAATGAGGGCCGGATTGAAGGCGGTCAGAA
>CANGRU010000062.1 GCA_947456315.1 Beijerinckiaceae bacterium
CAGCCAAGCCGCACCGGATTATATCCCAGATCATGCTGAAAGCCGTGGATCAGGCCAAGATTGGGCCAGTCAAATCCAACGGCCGCAAGTTCGATACGATCAATGCGGTCAGGCCCTGCAGTCTCGGCGAGTTTCTGGCGCAGCAAGGAGATTGTTTCATTGGCGGTGTCTGGCCGCATGACTTCAAAGCGTGCTGGCGGCAGAGCCGTGGATTCATTGGGGCCGTTGCCTGTGGCCAGATCAATGGTGAGCGTGCCGGCGACCAGAAGCAAAGTGGCCAGATGCAATTCGCGTCCGGCACGGCGCACGACAAACAGAATGATGCAGGCAATCACCAGACAGGAGCCGCCGATCAGAATCGGCACTTGCGCCTGCGCCAAGCGGTCTTTCCACACAGCCACCGCCACAGCACCTGCAATACCCGCAACGACAACAATGGCGGGCGCCACATAGGAGCGCAAAAGGCCGACATGTTCCTGCGTGAGAAACCGATGCAGTCCGTAGCCGCCAAGTATGGAGGCCAGCGCACAGAGCGGGAATGTGGCATCAGCCGGACGGCGGAAAAAATCGGCGCCCGGTAATTCAAAAGCCATTTTGTAAAGCGGGGTAAAATCACCCAGCGCATAAAGCAGCATCAGCACAAAGCCGATGACGAGAGGCGCCATCTCGCGATTGAAAATCCGCAGGCCCAGAACACCAAGACCCAGAAAAGACACAACCGGCAGCGCGCCAAAGTAAACATTGGCCATGTTGCGCGCGAGATTGTAATCGCCGCCCCAGACGCTTGATTCCGGCGGCCCCCAGAACTGGGCAATCGGCCCATCCGTGCCAAACAAATTGGCGATGAAGGCGGTCATCAAAGCAACTGGATGCAACGAGCCGCGCGCCGCACCTTCAAAGGTGATCTCGGTGCGAGTGGATTGTTCTGCCAGAACCAGCGTCAATGAAACCGGCAGCGCCACCGTCACAATGCCGGCCACAAGTCCCGCCAACAGCGGCAAGGCCGTTTGGCGCAAAGGCGCACGGGCAAGATTCCACAGCGCGTAGATCAACAAAATCATCGCGCAGAGGAAAGCGATCTGGTCACGCCCGACCAGCATCAGTCCGCCGAAAAAACCGGCCAGCAGACCGCTCCAAACACCCCCGCGCTGAAACACGCGCGCCAGAAACAGAAAGGTGATGGCGAAAAACGCCAAACTCAACACTTCGCCGATATGCTGGATGCGCCAAGCGGCTGATCCGCCGAAGGCAAAGCTCAAACCCGCCACAAGCGCGCCTGCCGGATGATAACCGCGATCACGAAAATGCAGGATGAGCGCAAGCCCCCCCAGCGCAATCATGAAGAAGACCGTGGCATCGGCGGCGATGAAACCCGGATCGCGCACAAATTTGGCAACCAGCAAATAGGGCAGCGTGAAGATCAGCGATTGCGGATCGGCAATGTGCAGTGATCCGGCAAAGACATAAGGATTCCAGAAAGGCGATTCACCGCTGTGCAAGGTCTTCGCGAGGAAGACGAGCTGCGGATAGAAATGCGCCTTCGCATCCCATGGAATCGTATAGCGACCTGACAACCAAGGTGCTGCCAGTGCCAAAGCGCAAAGCGCAAAAATCAAGATGGCGGCGAAATAGGTCTGGCTCGCTGCTGGTTTGCGCTGATCCATGCCGCGTCAGTCCTTGGCCGTGCCCAGGGCGGGCGCGGCCTGTACGAGATCATCAATCATATGGCCGGCACGATCTCGCTTGGACTCCAGATACCGCAGATTCTCATCCGTCAGACGCCCGACAATGCGCTGGTCTGCGGCAACCGTCAGACCAGCACTTTCCAGCGCTGCAATTTTGACCGGATTATTGGTCATCACCCGCACAATGCTGACGCCCAATTGTTTGAGCATGTCGGCGGCAAAGGCAAAGCCGCGCTGGTCATGATCAAAACCCAAGACCTCGTCGGCATCATAAGTGTCAAAGCCTTGCGCTTGCAGGCGATAGGCGCGGATCTTGTTGGAAATGCCGTTGCCGCGGCCTTCCTGATCCAGATAAAGCAAAATGCCGCCGCCATTTTCAGCCATGAAACGCGCTGTGTGGCGCAGCTGGTCACCGCAATCACATTTGAGCGAACCGAACAGATCGCCCGTCAAACAGGCTGAATGCAAACGCACGGTGACGGGCTTCGACAAATCCGGTTTGCCAATGATGACTGCCGCCTGATCACGCAAGCCCTCGCCACCCCGGAAGATGACAAACTCACTGTCCGGCGCGCCTTCGAGCGGAACAGGTGCCCGCGAGATCAGCGTCAAAGCTGTGCGTTCAACCGTGCGATAATCCATCACATCGGCCATCGAAACCTGAACCAGAGAATCCAGCTTGGCCGAACCCGTTGCCGGAAACACAACAAGCGCTGGCAGAACGAGCGCCAAGCGCATCAATTCGAGGGCGGCTTCATCTTGGGCAGAGAGCGCGCTGACAGGTGCCTCGACACGCGCATCCGTATCAACGGCCAGACGTGTGATGCGGGCAAGATCAATATGGGGCAAAGCAAGCGCACCGGCCGCTTCGCGTTCCAGACCCAGATGACGCAGGCGGGGCGCAGCCAGCAACAGGCGCGCCTGGCCTGCGGATAATGTGTCCAGATCAGCGCTGAGTGCGCCATCCAGCGCCTCAACGGAGGTCGCAATCAGGACGCCCTGCGGGCCGGACACCGCGACGGGACGCGCTGAGCGAATTTCGGCGATCGCACGCTCGACCTTGATCTGGCCAGACACGCCCGCGACCAATAGACTATGCTCACGATCCGCCACGCAAACCTCACTCCCGGGAATGGGCCACACCACGTTCGGCTCCCGGCCCTCCCCTTGCCCCGCTCATAAACTATATCTAGGGCAGAAACTAGGAGCGTCCATGCAAGCCAGCCCCGGTGACCAAGCGACAGAGTTAACGGCCGACCCGTTTGCGCCGTTCAAGGCAGCCGATGCGGCGCGCCCCTTTGTCGTGGCCCAGCTTGGCCAGTCGCTTGACGGGCGCATTGCGACCGTCTCGGGCGCGAGCAAATATATCAATGGCGAACCGGCGCTCGACCATCTGCATCGCATCCGCGCAGCCGTGGATGCGGTGATCGTGGGGGCGGGCACGGTGCAGGCTGACGACCCGCAACTGACCGTCCGGCGTGTGGCGGGCCGCAATCCGGCGCGTG
Organism: Beijerinckiaceae bacterium; assembly: GCA_947456315.1. GTDB lineage: Bacteria > Pseudomonadota > Alphaproteobacteria > Rhizobiales > Beijerinckiaceae > Terripilifer. The sequence goes on from CANGRU010000062.1 coordinate 3,191, forward strand.
TGGTGATCGATCCGGCGGGACGCCTGCGCGGACCAGCCAAATGGCTCGAGCCAGACGGCACGCCCTGCTTTCTCATCACCCATGAACAGGCGCCCGCTTTCACCATTCCCGATGTCGAGCAAATCCGCTTGCCCGTTGGTCCCGATGGCCTGTCCCCCAAAGCCATCATCGATGCTTTGTTTGTGCGCGGCTTCAGGAAAATTCTTGTCGAAGGCGGCGCACGCACGATTTCGGTTTTTCTGGATGCCGGCTGCATCGACCGGCTTCACTTGCTGGTGGCGCCCATTATCATCGGCTCAGGCCGCAACGGACTTGATCTGAAGCCGATTGATGACCTGACCTCAGCGCTTCGCCCCGCCACCACATTTCATGCTTTGGGTGGCAATGAATTTTTGATCGATTGCAATCTGCGCCAGCAAGCGGAGGTTTGATATGAAACGTCTGGAATATTCAAACGCATCCAAGTTTCTGCACTGGCTCACAGCGCTTTTGATTTTCGGCCTTTTGCCCATGGGTTTTCTTCTGGAAGACCTGCCTGAAGGGCCGATCCAGAATCTGGGTTATGATTTGCACCGTTCCTTCGGCTTTATTGTCCTGCTTCTGGCAGCAGCGCGCATCGCGGTGCGCAAAATCTGGGGTGTGCCGGAAGCCTATGCGGGATTGAGCACCTTCGAGCGACGCGCCTCGACTGCCACACATCACACGCTCTATCTTCTGTTGGTTCTCACGCCTGTGCTGGGCTGGGCCGCGACATCGGCCTATCCGGTCACCATCTCGGTTTTCTGGCTGTTCAACCTGCCCCCACTCGCACCGCAAAGCGAGGCTTTGTCAAAAGTGCTGTTCAAGCTGCATGAACTGGCAGCCATCGGAATGATCTTGCTGCTCGTGGGCCATATGGGTGGCGCGCTGATGCACCGCCTGATCAAACGTGATGGCGTGATGGAGCGCATGTTGCCAGCACGCAAAAGCTGACCATCAGCGCGGCAGCGCAAACAGATCGATGTGACCAATGTTGCACGATGTGGCTTGCACACGCGCCGCGCGCCAAGCCGCCACATCGGAGGCACTCACAAGTCCGGTCTCGGCAACGGCTGATGCCGCCCCTTGCGCAAGCTGGCTTAGCAAATCTCCTGATGAGAGACGCCACGGGCTGTCGCCCTGCGTGAGAGCAAAGCCGTGCTGCGCCAAAGCCCGCGCAAGATAGGCCGCCGCATCAGGGCCTGCGGCCACGCCAAATCCCTTGTCACTTTTCTGATGCGCATGAAAAGCTGCCAGCACAGCCGCATCGGCCGCATGGGCGGGCTGCCAATCTTCACGCCCGTCATAGGTGAGAATGGCATAGAGCGGCAGGCGACGCCGCGCGAGCGCCGCGCAGAGCGCATCCATCCAGTCACCCGAGACGAGATCGAAAAAGGCTGTGGCTGTCAGCAGATCGGCACCATCAAGAACCGATTCAAAATTCTTGGCGAGATCGGCTTGGCACAATTCAAGCCGGATGGCGCGCCCGCCTTTGTGCAGCATCAACGCGCCTTGCACTTCCTCGCTGCGATCTGCCCAAGCAATGAGACGCGTGCGCGCAGCAACAAGCAGATTTTCGTCCCAATCCACCAGCCGCCACGTCTGGCGCATGGGCAGCTGTTCTGCCATAGCGCGCAAATTCGAGCCTGTGCCGCAGCCGAAATCGACAATCGTCATATGGTCATGCGCCGCAAAATGGGTGAACACATGTGCCGCGACAGCAGGTGCGCGTGCCGCATGATCCGCACCCTCACGCAGGGCCAGCCAATCGGGTGAAAAGCTCATGCCGCGACCTCTTTCAAAACCTGCGCAATGATCTGCGCCGTCTCATCCCATGTCGGCAAATCCTGTCCGGCAGCATAAGAAGCTTCCGCCAGACGCTGGCGCAAAGCGCGATCTGAAATGGCTTGGCGCAAAGACTGGCCCAGCGCGTGCACATCGCCCGGCGCAACTGTGAGCGCCACGCCCTCCGGCACCGTCTGCGCCATCGCGCCGCCGCAGGTCATGACAATAGGCAGACCCCGCACCATGGCCTCGCCCAACACCATGCCATAGCCCTCGAAATGCGAGGACATGACAAACAGATCACTGCGCGCATAGAGCGCCTCCAGTGCCGCGGCACTGACCTCACCTGCAAATTGAATGCGATCAGACAGCGCGGATGCCGCATGACGCAGCACCTCATCCGCATATTCGGGCGCACGCGCCAATGAACCTGCAATGGTGAGCGACCAATCAAGATCCGTGCATGTTTCAAGCGCCGATAAAAGCACATCATAGGCTTTGCGCGGCACGACAGACCCGACGGCCAGCAGATGAACAGACCCACCACTTCCTACAGCGCGCGGCGCACGCTCTGTGCCGGGCAACGCCACATGAATGCGCCTGGCCTCGACGCCATAATCGCGGATCAGAATATCTTTCGTCAGGTGCGACGACACAATGACAGCTCTGGCGCATGTCAGCGCCACCTTCTCGCTTTCAAACAGGGATTGCGCGGCCTGCGCACTCAAGCCGGTTTCCAGCGCGAGCGGATGATGGACGAGCGCAACGATCTTTGCACGCACCTGTTTAAGAATGGGTGCCGGCACAGCGCCATAAGCGAGCCCGTCACACAACAAGACATCACCTGCCTCCACATCTGCCAGCAGCGCTTGCGTCTGCGCCAAAGCCTCCACCGAGGGGAATGGAAACCCCTGCGGCAGAGCCAGATGTCGCACATCCACGCCATAGGCTGGCACACGCGCCAGCGCCTCGCGATCATAGCCATAGCCGCCTGTCAGCGTGGCAAGGTCACCGGGAATGGCAAAAGCGGCGCGCACACTCATAATGATCAGACAACCGGACCTTCAAACCAGGCCCGCGCAATGTGGCTCTCATGCAAGCTCACACGGATTTTCACAATGCCTTCGCCACCGGGGCCGAGATCACCCTGTTTTGCAGCCGCTGCCATATGGTCGAAAATATATTTCGACAAAAACTCCGTGGTGGTCTGGCGCCCTTTGAACTGCGGCAGAGCATCAAGGTTCTGGTAATTGATCGGACCCAGCACTGCTTTCAGCGCCTCATGCGCGCGGCCGATATCCACCACCACTTCATGCTCGTTCAGCGTCTCGCGGAAAAAGGCGACATCGACCACAAAGGTCGCGCCATGCATATTTTGCGCGGGGCCGAAAAACGCGCCCTTGAACGAATGGGCGATCATAATGTGCTCACGCACTTCCAAAGCATACATGTCAAAACTCCAAAGAAGGGATCAGTAGCGCACAACAGTGGCGAGCGCTGCGGGAGAGGGACCAAAAATATCGGCCAGTCGTTCAGGCAAAGTCTCGAATGCCACTTCGCCGGTGATGAAGCGGTCGATCACATCATCTTGCAGAAGATCGAGCGCTTTGCGCAGGCGCCGCTCATAGGTCCAGCGCGGCCGCCGTTGGGGCGCCACATGGCCGACCTGCGACGAGATCAGCCGCAGACGGCGGGAATGGAACGAGCCACCCAATGGCACCATCACAGGCTTGTCGCCATACCAGCTGAGCTCGACAATCGTGCCCTCAAGTCCGGCTGCATCAATGGCCGTGGCCAGACCTTCAGCCGTCGCGCTGGCATGAAAGACAATGTCGGCATCCCCCGCCAGCGCACCTGCGGTGCGGAACTCCGCCCCGATGGCGGTGACCAGCGCCGCCCGCTGGGGCTCGACATCGACCACAATCACCTCGGCGCCGGGCAGGCGCGTGGCCAGATAGGCCACCAGAAGACCAACCAGACCGGCCCCCACGACAACAATCTTGTCACCGGGGCCAGCCCCCGAATCCCACAAGGCGTTGAGAGCCGTCTCCATATTGGCAGCCAGCGCCGCACGGCGTAGCGGCAGCCCTTCGGGAATGGGCACAAGCCTGTCGACCGGAACCGTAAAATGGGTCTGATGCGGGTGAAGCGCGAAAACCGGAGTGCCCAGCCATTCTTTCGGGCCCTGTTCGATGATCCCCACCGCGCAATAGCCGTATTTCACCGCATAAGGAAAATCGCCCTCCTGAAAGGGGGCTTTCATCCGCTCATATTCTGAAGGAGGCACCCGGCCTTCATAAACAAGGCGCTCTGTGCCACGGCTGATCCCGGACCACAGCGTGAGCACCAGCGCCTCATCATTTTGAGGCTCCGGCACGACCACAGGGCGCAGCTCGCCCCGCTGGTGATCCGTATACCAGAGGGCACGCCCAACGAGGGCGCCCATATCCTGCTTTTTCGTCTCGACCGCCATGCCGCTTCCGCCTATTGTCCCGACGCCTGAGCAACAGGCGCCATTTGAGAGCATCATGTCGCAAAGCATCCATGCCGCAAAGATGACGCCTGCCGGTCTGCAGAGGACTACGGTCCTGACACGTCGCCGGATTGCCGCAGCCGTTCTGAACCTCACGACCTATGTCGCACTTTTAGTCTGGCTTGGCACCATTCTTGGTGATCAGGGCTGGAGCCTGATCGATGTTCTGATCTTTGTCTGCTTTGCCATTGCCGCGCCCTGGAGTGTGCTGGGTGTGTGGAATGCCCTGCTCGGCCTTTGGCTCTTGCATGTGCGCCGCGATTCCCGTGCGCTGGTCGCCCCCTATGCAGAGTCCGGCGACCAATTGGTGCCGCTGCAAAGCCGCACCGCCATCACCATGACTTTGCGCAATGAAGATCCGGCACGCGCCTATGCGCGGCTGGAGACACTCATCCTGTCGCTCGATAAAACCGGCGAAGATCTGTTCTTCTCCTTCTTCATTCTCAGCGACACCAATGATGC
>CANGRU010000063.1 GCA_947456315.1 Beijerinckiaceae bacterium
ATGGTTGGTGGGCTCATCGAGCAGCAGAAGCTCAGGCTGTTCGAGCAAGAGCTTGCACATGGCGACACGACGACGCTCACCGCCTGAGAGTTTGCCGACTTCCCAATCATCAGGCGGGCAGCCCAAAGCATCCATCGCCTGATCGACCTGCGCATCGAGATCCCAGAGGTTTTGCGCCTCGATCTCGTCTTGCAGCTTGGTCATTTCATCGGCTGTCTCGTCCGAATAATTCATCGCGAGTTCGTTGTAGCGGTCGAGAATGTCTTTCTTGGCTTTCACGCCGAGCATGACATTGCCGCGCACATCCAAAGTCTCGTCGAGCTTGGGTTCCTGCGGCAGATAGCCGACGCGTGCGCCTTCCGACACCCAGCCTTCGCCCGTAAATTCGGTATCGATGCCCGCCATAATGCGCAGCAGCGTCGACTTACCCGCGCCGTTGACGCCGAGCACGCCGATCTTGGCATCCGGATAGAAGGACAGATGGACGTTATCGAGGACCTTCTTGCCACCGGGCCAAGTCTTGGTGAGGCCTTGCATGTGATAGATAAATTGGCGCGCCATGATCGGATCACGTTTCCAGAAATGAGAAATCTGGCCTGCTTTTATCGGCTCTGCCGGACAGGGTCCAGTTTTCTAGAACTTCCGCCACAGGCCGATGACGGTGCCCCGCTCATAACGTGTCGACACCCCGCCAATGCTGGCAAAGGACCCCAGCTGCAAAGACCAGCCCTGCCCCAGTTTGGAGACGGTCGAGGCTTCGAATTTGGTCTGGCTGGGGGTGTGCAACTGGCCCGGGGCTGTCGGGTAATAGGTCTGGAACCATTGCATCAGCACCAGCTGGTCGGGAAACTGCCACCACCCCAGCGTCACATCGGCCCGCATTTCATCCGGCCACGGGTCGTTGCGCTTCACCCAAGCCATGCCCAGATCGGCAAAACCATCACGGCCAAGCCAGCTGAGCCCTGAGCGCCCCAGCCCCAGACGCAATTCACTGCGCCCGCGGTTTTCTGGCAAAAAGGCCGGATCACTGCGCGCCGGCACCCGCACAAGTCCTTGGAAGGACACAACACTCGCACCAAAATCATGCACCCGCCAGCGCGCGCCCACATCCAGCGACCCGATGTTCCAGGCTTCCGCCGCGGGCGGGCCCTCCATCGCCACATGGCGGCCGGTGGGCACCAGCATCAGCGTCACATCGCGGTTGAGGCCATATTCGATCAGCGTCGAAGTTTCGGTCTTGCGGTAGAGCGGCTCGGGCTGCGGCCGCCCCGAGCCATCATATTTGAGCCGCGAGGCGGACAGCCGCATGGTGCTGATCACCTGCCATTGGCCGGGCTCCAGCAAAAAGGCGCCCGCCTCAGCCCGCACACCCAAGGCTGCGACCAAAACCCAAAGAGCGAGAACAAAAGGCGAAACTTTGGATATGACAATCATTTACATCAAAGATACGAACATAAAGGAAACAGATACATCTAGGCGGTGAGTCGCAACATTCTGGCAAGGCACAAAACCGCCAACTGCGCCGATATGCCCACGTTGCAAAGCCACAAGGCTTGCTCCATCTTGCGCGCCATCAGGGGCCCCATTGATCTGCCCGGAAAGTCCACATGAGCTATCTTGATTTCGACGCCCTCACCCGCACGCCGCTGCAAAACGATCCCTATGAATGGTTGATCGTTGAAAACTTCATCAAGCCCGAGCGGTTTGCCGATGTGTCTAAAGATTACCCGCAAGTGCCGGGCCCCGGTTCGCATCCGCCCACCGAGCTTGAAATCCAGGGCCATTTCGCAAAGCTGATGGACGAACTGCTCGGACCGCAGTTCAAAAAGCAGATCGAAGAGAAGTTTGACATCGATCTGACGGATCGCCCGACCATGTACACGGTGCGCGGGTTCGTGCGTCAGCGGGATGGCGAAATCCATACCGATTCCAAAACCAAGCTGATCACGGTCCTGCTCTATATGAATGAAGGCTGGGAAGCCGATGGCGGCCGCCTGCGCATTTTGCGCTCGGGCACGGACCTCAATGATTATGTCGCCGAAGTGCCACCCTATGGCGGCACGCTGCTCGCCTTCCGCCGCTCAGACAATTCCTGGCACGGACACCAGCCCTCGGAAGGGCCGCGCCGCGCGATCCAGCTCAACTGGGTAACGAGTCAGGATGTGGTGGACCGCGAGCAGAGCCGTCATTCGTTTTCAACGAAACTGAAAAAAGTCACAGGCGCCCTGTTCGGGCGCTGATGACACCACACACAAGAAGAATAACAACGGAGAGAAACTTGACCGATTTTGCTGGTGACAATCTTTTACGCGCACAAGTCGCTGCCTGCACACTGCTGCTCAATGATCTGAAGATCATGGGCTATAGCGGGCACGTGTCAGCACGCATTCCCGGTCGCGAGGCCTATCTCATTCAAGGCTTCGACCAGCCGCGCTCGGGCCTTCGCCCCGAACATCTGCTGATCTGCGACTATGATGGCAAAATGCTCTCCGGCCCTCCCGGCCAGCGCCCGCCAGCGGAAGTCTTTTTGCATGGTGAAATTTTGCGCGCGCGCCCCGACATCAATTCGGTGGCTCACTTCCATCATGACATCACCAATGTCTTCACCCTCGTTGAAGGCGTTGAATTGCTGCCGCTGAAGAACCATGCCGTGCGCTGGGTATCGGGCATGCCGGTGCATGATGATCCCTCGCATGTGGCGAGCTCGGAACTCGGCCGCGCTGTTGCCAAGACGCTTGGCCCCCATCATGCGATGCAAATCCGCGCGCATGGTCAGGTGGTTTGCGCTGAAAGCGTTCCTGCCGTGCTGGTTGATGCTGTGCATTTCGTTGAAAATGGCGAGGCCATGTATAATGCAGCCTCCATCGGCAAGGTGCGCCCGCTGTCCGACAGCGACATCGCCTCCTTCCTGCGCGACTTCAAGCGCGTGCCGCATGTGAAGAAGCTCTGGAAATATTACATCGAGGGCGGCAAAAGCTCCGGCCTCATTCCGGAAGACTGGGAATTGGGCGTCGAGAACGCCTGACTTGAAAAGGGCCGCATGATGCGGCCCTTTTTTATGCCGTCATTGCGAGCGCAAGCGAAGCAATCCAGAAGCAACACGTGAGGCCCCTGGATTGCTTCGTCGCTTACGCTCCTCGCAATGACGGGCTAGAACGGCAAGCCCACATAATTCTCCGCCAGCGAGGTTTGCCCCGCGCGGGATGAGAGAATGTAGGCCAATTCCGCCCCACGCACGCGCGCATCGAAATCATCGGTCGCAGCAAAATTATGCAGCATACTCGTCATCCACCACGAGAAACGCTGCGCCTTCCAGATGCGCGCCAATGCTTTAGCTGCATAGCCATCAAGCCCGTCCTGCGACTTGGTCTTGTAATAAGAGACCAGCGCATTGCGCAGATAAAAGACATCGCTTGCCGCCAGATTGAGCCCCTTGGCACCTGTGGGCGGCACGATATGCGCGGCATCGCCTGCCAGAAACAAGCGGCCATGGCGCATCTTCTCGCAGACAAAAGACCGCATCGGTGTCACGCTTTTTTCAAAGACACGACCAGTGACCAGCTTGTCCTGATCGCCTTTGGGCAAACGCCGGCGCAATTCATCCCAGATGCGATCATCCGACCAATCTTCGGGATCCGTATCGGGCAAGCACTGGATGTAATGGCGCACAACCTTGGTGGAGCGCATGGAATAAAGCGCAAAGCCGCGTGAGTGGCGCGCGTAGATCAGCTCATCGGCCACGGGCGGGGCTTCAGCCAGAATGCCGAGCCAGCCGAACGGGTAAACGCGCTCATAGACTTTGAGCAAATCAGCGGGAATGGTCTGGCGCGCCACGCCATGAAAGCCGTCACAGCCTGCGATGAAATCACACTGCACTTCATGCGCTTCACCATCCTTCTGGTAGGTCAGGCGCGGGTGATCTGTTTCGATGTCGTGAATGGCGACATGGTCGCAATCAAAACGCAGATCACCGCCAGCGGCGATGCGCGCATTGATCAGATCTTTGGTGACTTCGGTCTGGCCATAGACCACGACATGCTTGCCGCCGGTCAGCTCTTCGAAATTGATCTCGAAGCGCTCATCCTCAATCGAAATATAGCAGCCCTTATGCACGAGGCCTTCGCGCGCACAGCGATCCCCGACACCAGCCTCATTCAACAGATCAACAGTGCCCTGCTCCAGAACGCCGGCCCGGATACGCCCCTCGACATAGGCGCGATCCTTGCGCTCCAGAATGACACTCGACACACCGGCCTTGTCGAGCAATTGCGCGAGCAAAAGACCAGCGGGGCCCGAGCCGATAATGCCAACCTGTGTGCGTGTGATGGCCATGACATCCTCAATCTTGAAAAATCAGAGACGCGCTTTCAGGAAGCGCAACAGGCGATGAGCAAAGAAGGCTGCATGCGAGCCTTCTTCTGCAATCGGATCGCCAGCCCAATAATGCGGCGCACCCTCGACAATCGCCGTGCGCACCCAGAAGCCCGCCACTTTCAGCGCTTCGAGAAACACTTGCGATTGCTGCGCGGGATTGACCACATCATCCTGCGTGCCCCATGCCAGAAAGACACCGGGCTTGTTGAGCCGCTCGATGGCGTAAGACAAAGGCGAGGCTTCGAAAGCCAGATGACGATCCTTTGACGGAACCGTCCCCAAAAACAGCTCGACAATATTTTGCCCCATCGGGCGCATGGACAGATCATGTTTCCATTGCGCAACCAGATCGAACACGCCGTAAATGGAGATGATGGCTTTCACCTCGGACGACAGTGCCGAATAATCTGACTTGGGCTGCGCCTCAGCAAACAAAGGCTCTTGTCCTGCAAGACCCACCAGCGCTGCCAGATGCCCGCCCGCGCTCTCGCCCATCAACGCCACACGCGCGGGGTCTGCGCCAATGCCGGCGCCCTTCACGAATTGCACGGCAGCGCGCACATCATGCACGGCTTTGGGATAGGACGGCGCGCCGGCACCCGCCGAACGGTAGACAGGTGCAAACACCAGATAGCCGCGCTCGGCCAACCAGGGGCCCAGATGCTGATAGACGGTCGGAGAGGCCTGCCGCCAGCCGCCGCCATGCAAAGCCACAAGTGTCGGAAACGGCCCGGCACCTTCGGGGCGATAGAGCGTGCCCTTCAGCGCCTGCCCCTCATGCGTGGCGTAGACAATATCTTTTTGAACCTGCACTTCGGCCACGCTCATGCTTCCCCCTGAAATCATCTGTGCTTGGCGCACCACTGTCAGGGGCAATCATACCGGAGCCATTTTCAGGAAGCGAGTGCGCCAAAAGCCTCTGTGGCCAGTTCTGCCAGCCCCTCTTCCAGCGTGACCTGCGGGGCCCATCCGGTGGCAGCCTGCAGGCGGGATATATCCCCCGCCAGACAGTGCACCTGCTCAGGGCCAAAGGGCACAGCGCCGAAATCCGGCGTGATCTTGGGGGCCATCAGATCGCGCAGCTTCAGCACCGTCTCGCGCAGGGGCGGCGCGTGACCACTCGCCAGATTGAACACGCCATGCGTTTGGGCGGGCAAGAGATCGCACACCGCCCGCGCGGCATCACGCACATGCAGATAGTCCCAGCGCTGCGTGCAAGGCGTCAGCGCGGGCACTTGGCCTTGTGCAAATTGGCGCGCAACCCAAGGCAACATGCTGGGCGCGGTCTCGCGCGGGCCATAGAGGCCAAACAGGCGCAGCCACACCGCGCCTGTGGAGCGCCGCTGCGCAAGGCGCATCAAGGCCGCCCCCGTGGCCTGTTTGGCAATGCCGTAATGGGTAAGCGGGCGCGTGGGTGCATCCTCATTCACAGGCGCTGTGGTCAGACCATACTCGGCCTGTGTGCCAAGTCCGATGAGGCGCTTGGCCCCTGCCTCCAGCGCATGTTCGAACAAAGCGACACTGGCCGCGACATTATCATACTGGCTCGACAGATCGCGTGTTGCGGCCGGCACGCCCGACCAAGCGCAATGGATCAGGACATCGGGCGCAAATGCGCTGATCTGAGCGGCATATGTGTCGGGGCGCAGAAAATCGCCGACAAAATCTTGCGGCCCCACAGATTGATCCGCATGGCGCACAAGCCCTGCCACCACAACGCCGCGCGCGCGCAATTCACGCGCAATTTCGCGACCCAGAAAGCCGCCTGCCCCTGTTAAAAGGATACGCATCGCGCCAGATAATCCTCGATCTGCTTGTGCATGAGTGCACGCACATCCGCCTCTTGGTCCATGCGCTGATAAAAATCAGCGCTCCAGCGCAAAGCATCATCCAGCGGCAGCCGACATGACCAATCCAGCCTGTCGCGCGCCTTGCCGGAATCGAGCCGCAGCACATCGGTCTCGGGAGGATGTTCCCCTCCCTGCCAATGCCAGCCAGCGCCACTCCAATGCTGGGCGAAAGCATCGACGAGACTTTCAACACTCCACTCATGGCGCGCATCAGGGCCGAAATTCCAAGCCCCCTCATAATCGGCCGCTTGTTGGAAACTGCGCTCGCACAAGGTCAGATAGCCCAGCAATGGGTCCAGCACATGTTGCCAGGGACGAATGGCTTGCGGATAGCGCAGAGCCAGACGTTCGCCGCGTGAAAAGGCGCGCACCGCATCGGGCAGAATGCGATCTTGCGCAAAATCACCACCACCGATCACATTGCCAGCGCGTGCTGTCAGCACAGCACAGGCATGAGAGCGCGCGCCCCGATATTGCGCAGCAATCAATTCCGCACAGGCTTTGCTTGTTGAATAAGGGTCAGCCTGCCCGCCCAACGGATCATCCTCGCGAAACGGACGATTTAGCTCGCCATGCCGATAGACTTTGTCTGTCGTGACAACCAGCACAACAGCGGGTGTAGCGCGGCGCGCGGCTTTCAGCACATGCGCCGTGCCCATGACATTTGTTGCATAGGTTCCCAGCGGATCCTGGTAAGAGGCACGCACCAGCGCTTGCGCAGCCATATGAATGACAATCTCGGCTTGCGCCTGACACATGGCCTCTTCGAGCACAGATGCATCGCGCACATCGCCACGCAGATCGACAATTCCACCTGCCAGCCGTGCTGCGTCAAAAAGTGAAGGGCTTGTTGGCGGATCCAGCGCATAGCCTGTCACCTGTGCACCCAAATGGCGCAGCAGCGCTACCAGCCACGCCCCCTTGAACCCCGTATGGCCCGTGATGAAAACGCGCCGATCCTTCCAGAAGGCAGGGGTCACCAGACCCTCCACCGCGCTTGGCCGCTTTGCCATTCCTGTTCCAGCAGCATTTTGTCGCGCACTGTGTCCATGGGCTGCCAATAGCCGTCATGAACAAAAGCGCGCAGCTGATCGCGCGCCGCCAATTGCTCCAACGGCTCGCGCTCGAATATGGTGTCATCCCCTTCAATCAGATCAAACACGTGCTGCGAGAGAATGAAGAACCCGCCATTGATGCGCGGGCTCTCGTCAACCGGCTTTTCGCGGAACGCCAACACGCGCTCGCGATCAAGTTCCAATGCGCCAAAACGCGCGCCGGTGCGCACACCAGCCAGCGTGGCCCATTTGTCATGTGATTTGTGGAACGCAATCTCGCGCGTGAGATCGATATCCGCCAGACCATCGCCATAGGTCATGGCAAAATCGCGCTCGCCTTCGAGATAGGCACGCACACGTTTCAGGCGACCACCTGTCTGCGTGGTCTCGCCTGTATCAACCAGCGTCACGCGCCAGTCTTCCGCCTCGCGCCGATGCACCTGTGTCGATCCCTGGCCCAGATCAAACGTGATGTCGGACATGTGCAGCAGATAATTGGCGAAAAACTCTTTGATGAAATAGCCCTTGTAGCCAAGGCAGATGATAAAATCGGTGATGCCGTGCGCGGCATAGATTTTCATGATGTGCCAGAGGATCGGCTTGCCACCAATCTCGACCATGGGTTTGGGGCGTAGCGTGGTTTCCTCGGACAGGCGCGTGCCCATGCCGCCGGCAAGAATGACCGCTTTCATCA
>CANGRU010000064.1 GCA_947456315.1 Beijerinckiaceae bacterium
ATGCGCGCGATTTGTTGAAACTGGAAGAACCTTTGGTTCTGGCCGGAGACTATAATGTCATTCCCTCCCCGCGTGATTGCTATGATCCCGCAGCTTGGGCCAATGATGCTTTGTTCCTGCCTCAGACACGCGAAAAGTTTCGCACATTGCTCAATCTTGGATTGACCGATGCCTTGCGTGCTGTGACGGACGAAGCTGGTCTCTATACATTTTGGGATTATCAAGCCGGTGCCTGGCAACGCAACAACGGCATCCGCATTGATCACCTGTTGCTCTCGCCACAAGCTGCCGACAAATTGAAGTCCGTTGCGATCGACAAAGACATGCGTGCCCTTGAGAAGCCTTCGGATCACGTTCCAGTCAGAATTGAACTGGGCTGATCCAGAAACGCAAAAGGCCCCGCATACGGGGCCTTTCATCTTGGTATGAGCCTCAGGCAAAAAAGCCTGTCTCAGCGGCAATTAGCCAGCAACGCTGAGATTTCCCGCGGCCGACTTACCGGTGCGCTTGTCAGCAACGATTTCAAAATTGACCTTCTGGCCCTCATTGAGGCCGCGCAGGCCAGCCTGCTCGACAGCGCTCACATGGACGAACACGTCCTTGCCGCCGTCATCAGGCTGAATAAAACCGTAACCCTTTGTCGCATCGAACCATTTAACAGTTCCCGTAGCCATGGGAATATCCTTACATGATATAAGCGTAGTCATCGGCACCAAAGATAAGCGCCGCGCGATACCAAGGTCATGTGGTGAATGGGGTGCCCCCAACACTCAAAGAGCCTTGATAGGCCAACCTTACGAAGAGGCGGTGATTGGCGCAAGACCTACAACAAAATATTGAAAGCGAGAGCTGAACAGAAATGCCCGTCAAACGGCCATATCTTGTCCATCACGCGGAGTTGAGACTTACTCGTCGAGCAAATCTTCAACATTGTCGGCTAACGCCGCATAGGCGCAGCAAATTGAAGCATCAGGATCCCAAGCCCGCACTGCAGAAACCATCCACAAAGCGCCTTCCAGATCGTTGCAAGGGTGACGAACACCCGTTCCTTGAACCCACCAAATCAACACGGCACGCACACTCCAACTCAGACGAGTCGAAGGTTAGCAAGCGTGACTTAACAATCTCTTCCAATGGCCAAACTTTGGCATCCTTTGCGTTGCAGGTAGACGATCAAAGCTCTAAATTCCCAATCAAATCAGCGGCACAAAGCTGCAGGCGTCCATTCGCACGCCCTCTGACGGGAGGCAAATATATGACTTTGCTCACTAATTTGGCTCGTGGCTTGACCATGGCCGCGGCTCTGATGGCTTCCAGCCTGCTGCCCGCCAGCGCCCAGGATTCGGGTTCAGCCTATTACAAGGGCAAGACAGTTCGTTTCATTGTGGGCTTGGGTGTGGGAGGCGGTTTTGACGCCTATGCCCGCATGATTGCGCCCTATCTCTCCAAAGAGCTGGAAACGACCGTGATTGTCGAAAACCTGCCCGGTGCGGGTGGGTTGCTTGCCCTCAATCAGGTGGCAACAGCCCAACCCGATGGCCTGCGCGTGCTCATTGTGAACGGCACCCCTGCCGCTCTGGGGCAGCTGCTAGAGCAAGACAATATCCGCTATGATCTGACCAAGGTCGATCATCTGGGCATTATCAGTGCCTATCCTTGGATCTGGCTGATGGGCCCCAAGACAGACGTGAAAACCGTCACAGACGCTATGAAGCCCGGCACTAAAATCCGTTGGGGTGGAACAGGCCCCAGCGATGGTCCGGCTGACGGCGCGGCCCTCACCTGCCATGTGCTGAAACTCGATTGCCAGATTGTCCTTGGCTATAAGAGCAGCGGCGACATTGCTCTGGCTATGGAGCGCGGCGAAATGGACGGGCTTTATTTATCCGATTCCTCGGCGGCCAATTTTGTTAAAAACGGCCAAGCCCGCGCCATTGCTGCCATGGGCCGCACACGCTCGGCGTTGCTGCCCGAAACTCCGACCGTCTTCGAACAGACCAAGCTGAGCCAAGATCAGGAATGGTGGTTTGATTTCCGCGCCGATCTGAATGATCTGGGCCGCATTCTCATTACCACCCCGGGGACAGCACCTGAGCGCATCGCTTTCTTGCGTGCAGCCGTCAAACGCGCGCTGACCAATCCGGACCTTCTGGCCGAGGGTGAGAAGACTCAACGGTTTGTCGCCTACCAGCCGCCGGAAAAAGCGCTTGAGATGACCAAAAAAGTGCTGAGCGGCATTACCCCAGACCAGAAGAAAATTGTCCGCGACGTCATCTTCAAACAGAACTGAGTTGGGGCTAAGGCCCCTTGCGACACGTTCCACCACGGTCTAGCCTCCCCTGAAGGGCCAAAGAGCCCAAAGGGGAGGAATTGATGCGTAACATCCAGAGTCTGGTTGCGGCCACGCTCGCATGTGCTTTGGGCTTGGCCAGCACAACCCTGCACGCCAATGAGGCTGATTTCTTCAAAGGCAAAACCGTGCGCCTCGTGAATGGTGGCGCAGCAGGTTCTGGTTACGACCTTTATTCACGCATGTTGGCGCCATGGCTGGCCAAAGAACTGGGCACCACTGTCGTTGTGGAATCGCGCCCGGGTGCTGGCATGATGACCGCTATGAACCATGTCTGGGGCGCGGCTCCTGACGGGCTCACCTTGATGCTGGCACCGGGCGAAGGAGCTGTCTTTGCCAAACTCACAGATGATCCGGCGCTTCGTTTCGATCTGACGAAATTTCCGATTGTTGCACGCGTGAACACAGCGCCGCGCGTTCTCATCGTCAATCCGGATGGGCCATTCAAAACCATGGCCGATTTTGCCAAGCCGCCCAAAACCATTTTCATTGGTGCCAATGGCAAGACTGATGGCGCATCCGATACATCAGCCGTTGTCTGTCATGCGCTAAAACTGCCGTGCAAAATAATGATCGGCTACCCATCATCGAAAGAGTTTGCAATGGCTGCCATTCGTGGCGAAGTTGACGGCACCATTCTCGTCGATGATTCCGCGATGCGTTATTCCGAAAACAACCAATTGCGCGCGCTGGCTGTGATATCGCGCGAACGGGCTCCCCTCATGCCCAAAGTGCCAACCATTTTTGAAGAGCTGAAGCTTGATACGGAAGCTGCTTGGTGGCTCGATTTTCGCGAAGATCTGCGGAAAATCGGGCGCCTGCTGATCGTGCCGCCCGGTATTGCACCTGAACGTTTGGCCTATCTAAGGGCAATTGCCAAAAAAGTGCTCAACGATAAAGAAGCGCTGGCTGAATTCGAACAGCGCAACCAGCCGGCGCTCTATGGTGAACCGGAAGAAATGGCCAAACTCGTCACCAAGTCTCTGGATGGCTCGATCGGCGAAGCACGCTTGCGCGAGTTGAAACATGTCATCACTGAAAAATATTATTGAGCACCAACCAGAGAGAAATGTTTGCATAGGTGCTATTCAAACGAGCGATCCTGCACACAGCTTGTTTGTCAAATAAGGCACTCCTGCGCTAGTAAGAACAAGCAGGTGCTGCATATGAATCGCGCGCCCGGAGATGATGTGAATGACAACGGGCGAAGCGACACAGACCAGCATTGCACGTGCGCTTTATCTTTTGCTTGGCGGGATTATTTCCTCAGCCCAACTCGGCAAAGCCTTTGTCGCCATGCCGCTGCTTCAGGCTGAAATGAATCTCACCATCACAATTGTCTCTTTCCTGATTGCTACTTTTGCGACACTGGGTGCCTTGTTTGGCATGGGCACGGGTTTGATCGTCAAGCGCATCGGCAGCCGCCGCGCACTGATCCTTGGCATGGTTATCATGGCCGGAGGCAGCTTGCTCGGGGCGAGCGCGCAAAATGCCCAAACGATGATGATCTCGCGCATCATTGAAGGGGTGGGGTTTCTGGGGGCCGTCATCGCCATTCCCGATCTCATCGGTCACGTGGCAACGGGTAAGGACCGCAATTTCTTTTTTGGTCTGTGGGGCACGTTTATGCCCACAGGCACAGCCTTGATGCTGTTGGTGGGCCCCGCCCTGCCCCTGATTGGCTGGCGCAATCTTTGGCTGTCGCAGGCCGTACTCGCGCTCGTCTATGCAGCTGTTGCGGCGATGTTGCTGCCCGTAAGCCGCCCTGCCGCGAGTAACGAAAGTTCGCGTCTCATAGAGACGGCACGAGCCGTTATGGCCAGCCGCCCGAGCGTTCTTCTGGCTGCCATCTTTGGTCTCTACACATTCCAATATTTCATTCTGGCCGGCTTTCTGCCCGTCATTCTTGTGTCGACGCTGAACCTGCCACTCGAACAAGCCACTTTGCTGACGGCTGGCGTGGTTGCGGCCAATGCAGGTGGTAATGTCTGTGCTGGACTTCTCGCGCGTGCCGGCTTTCCTCTTTGGGTCAGTATGGGCGCCTCCATAGCCTCTTATGCGTTGTTGTCCCCCTTCATCTATTCGCTGGGCATTGCAGCAGGCGCCGTTGCAACTCTGGCTGGCCTTAATCTCTGGATCGCGGGCCTCTTGCCGGGTTCGGTCTTTGCCGCCGTGCCGAGACTGGTGAAGCCGGAACTCGTCACGCCCACCATCGGCCTTGTCCAGCAAACCAGCAATATCGGGCAATTCATCGGGCCGGTAGCGGCCGGATTTTTTGTCAATATATATGGCTGGCCAGCCATTCCGGTTCTGATCGTGCCTGTCGTGTTTTTGGGGCTGACAGCCGTATGGCTCTTGCGCCCAAGACTTTCCAAAACACCACGTCCGGCTTAAAGTTTCAGCACAAACAAAAATGAAGCCTGAAGCGGGCTTTGGGAGGTCCTATGAATCTGCCGCGTCTCACTCTTTCGCGTCGCGCCCTTGTTGGCGCGCTGGCTCTGGCCACCAGTTGTGCTCCGGCATTTGCCCAAACCAAAAAACCGGCATGGCTTGATGAATCGCTCTTGGCTGCAGCCAAAGCCGAAGGTCAAGTTGTCGTCTATTCGACCACAAATGAGCAGGAAGGCTTGCCATTGTGGAAACTGTTTGAAGACGCAACAGGCATCAAAGTTCTCTATGTTCGCGCATCCGACGCACAAATTCTTTCGCGCGTGATCATTGAAGCGCGCGCCAACCAGCGGACTTGGGACATTGCACAAACAGCCAATGTGCAAAAATTCCCGCAAGAATTTTTGCTGGATTATGAACCCATTGATGCCAAGGTTCTTATGGCAAGCGCGCGCGGCGCGAAGAACAAATGGTTTGGCATGTATGCCAATTATAATGCGCCCGCTTACAACACCAGTCTCGTCACGCCGGATCAGGTTCCTCAAAAGCTCGAAGACTTCGTCAAGTTTCCGCAATTTGCAGGACGCATCGTGATCGACGATACCGACACGCCCTGGATTGCTGCCGTCTTTGAACATTATGGCGAAAAACGTGCGCGCGAAATTCTGGAAGAGTTTGTCACCAAGATGAAACCCGTTGTCCTCGACGGACATCTGGCCATTGCGCGCGCGGTGGGGAGTGGAGAATATGCGTTCGCACTGAACAATTATCTCAATCTCACACTCAATGTGAAATTGGCAGGTCAACCCACTGACTTCTGGGTGATGGAACCCGTCACTCTCTTCTTTGGCCAATCAGGTGTTGCAGCCAAGTCTCCACATCCGAATGCTGCCAAGCTTGCACAGAATTTTATTGTCAGCGCTGAGGCTCAATCCTTTTTGACCAAGTTTGGTCGTCTTCCAACCCGACCCGATGTGGAGACCAATCCCAAGGGTGTGTTGGCAGGAGTTGAAAAAGCCAAAGTCTCAACAGTTCTTCTGGATTCAGA
The DNA here is from genome assembly GCA_947456315.1 of Beijerinckiaceae bacterium. Classification (GTDB taxonomy): domain Bacteria; phylum Pseudomonadota; class Alphaproteobacteria; order Rhizobiales; family Beijerinckiaceae; genus Terripilifer. Next base: position 5,787 of record CANGRU010000064.1, read on the forward strand.
TGACGAAAAGAAATGGAGCCGTGTGTTCAAGGAGATTTTCCGCTCAAACAAGTGAGAGAAAATCTAACCATAAATCTCATCAGCACGTTTTTCGAAAGCTTCAGCAAAGCGACGGAAGGCTGTGTCGAACATTGTGCCCATTAAAAGGCCGAGTGTCCGGCTCGCAAATTCATAACTGATCGCAAAACCAACTTCACAACTGCCATCTGGGCAATCAATAAAAGTCCATTGATTTTCCAGATGGCTGAATGGCCCGTCGATATATTCAACCATGATACGCAAGCGCGGACGATCAATGGTTACGCGACTGGTGAATGTTTCGCGGATCGCCTTAAAGCCAACCTGCATCTCCGCGACAATGGTCTCAACGCCTTCAGTTCCTGGAACCCGGCGACGCACACGTAGACCTGTACACAGTGGCAGGAATTGCGGATAGGCCTCCACATCAGCCACCAGATCGAACATTTGTTCCGCTTTGTGGCGCACCATGCGTGTTGTTTTGAATGAAGGCATGTGTCTGTCCGCTACGTCACAGCCATCTAACATGAAGTGTCAGATTGATCGAGAACCGGAACATCAGGCGCGCGATTTCGCTTCGCGAGCTGCCTTGAGGCGGGCAAAATCTTCACCAGCATGATGAGATGACCGCGTCAGTGGAGAGGCAGATGCCAAAAGGAAACCTTTCGCTCGTGCGACACTGTCATAGGAGCCGAATTCTTCAGGCGTCACAAAACGTACAACCGGATGATGTTTTTTGGTTGGCTGCAGATATTGACCGATGGTGATGAAGTCTACATCTGCAGAGCGCAGATCATCCATCAATTGCAAAACTTCGTTTCTCTCTTCACCCAGCCCGACCATAATACCGGATTTGGTGAAAATGCTGGCATCAAGTTCCTTCACCCGCTGCAACAAGCGGATTGAATGGAAATAACGCGCACCGGGACGGACGGTCAGATATTTGGAGGGGACAGTTTCCAGATTGTGATTGAAGACATCAGGGCGTGCCGCGACCACAATTTCCAAAGCCCCATCCTTGCGAAGAAAGTCAGGCGTCAAGATCTCGATGGTTGTTTTGGGTGATGCAACACGGATCGCGCGGATGACTTGTGCAAAATGGTCAGCACCGCCATCGGCGAGATCATCACGGTCTACGGATGTGATTACCACATGTTCCAGCCCGAGCTTGGCAACAGCCTCAGCAATATGGGCGGGTTCTTTGGGGTCAAGCGCAGCCGGCATGCCGGTCTTCACATTGCAGAAAGCGCAAGCGCGCGTGCATGTGTCGCCCATGATCATGAATGTGGCGTGCTTCTTCTCCCAGCACTCGCCAATATTGGGGCAACCAGCTTCTTCGCAAACCGTCACAAGACCATTTTCTTTGACGATGCGATTGGTCTCCGCCCATTTGGGCGAGCCGGGTGCTTTGACACGGATCCAATCCGGCTTGCGCAGAACGGGATTGTCAGGGCGGTGCGCTTTTTCAGGGTGGCGGAGTTGGGCCTCCCCCTTTTTGCGCGGATCATCATTCAGGAGATCAATAACAACAGCCATTGCCATCCAGCCTTTGTGAGACAAAGGGTCTAGCGCGCAAAACGCGACAGGCCAAGCCCCAATTGCCCTTAGAAATGGGTCAATTCCGGTAGTTTCGGTGGCAAGGGCCGCTCTGACAAAACAGAAGAATCAGCAGACCCTTCAATCAGGCAAGACACCCCTTCAGGATCAAAGCGCAAGTCCACAGACCCACCAAGTGCGCGGGCGGCTATTGCCTCGATGACAAATCGCCCGAAACCGCGACGTGTCGGCTCTTCAACCCGTGGACCTCCCCGCTCAACCCAGGAGAGTTTAAGCCGGTCTTGGCCGAGCATGTTCGTGGAAAGCGACCAACTGATATGAACTTCTCCGCCATCTACCGATAAGGCTCCGTATTTCACCGCATTGGTCGAAAGCTCATGCATGGCCATGCCAAGATTTTGGGCAGCCACAGGGGTCAGGATAATATCAGGCCCCTCGGTGATAAGCCGCGCATTGGTCTGGGATTTGAGATGCCCAATCTGGGAGGACACCAATTCCTGCATGCTGATACCGCGCCAATCTTCACGCGCCAAAAGATCATGGGATTGGGCAAGGCCACTCAATC